>DATNCF010000264.1:0-3627 GCA_035571675.1 Burkholderiales bacterium
TGCGAGGAATTGGCATGCTATCGCCCAACTCTACCTTTGGTGGGCTAGTGACTGGCGGGACTCTGGCTGGTTCCGGTATCATCCCTGGTCTGGTGCTCGGCGGCACTGGCGCAGCCGCGAAGTTCGGCGCTGGCCTACTGACAAAAAGCAAGATGGCTGGCATTCAGCGGGCTGCGTCGACTGGCGTTGCGCCTCAGACCGGCGCTGCGCCGCTAAATGTCGATGCGCTTATTCGGTCCCTGCTCGCCGGCCAGTCCTCCGACATTTCCTCGCGCTCGAATGCGCCAGTCAAGTAGGCGGACAATTCCAAGGGTTGCACCATAGGCAGCCATAAACGCCCAAGCAGCGACGATATAGGGATTAATCGGGTAGTGATAAACCTGCTGGAACCACATAGCACCGCAACCGACTACGGCGGCGATGGAAAACTGACCAAGCTTGATCAGGAATTCTGTCACTTGCAGGCTTCAACAAACGGCTTGAGGTCTTCGGGGCTGTTGTCCTTCAGAGCAACCGCGCTAACAGCTTCAGGATCAACCTGGCCGGGCTGATTTAGCAGCCAGCTTTGAATGTAGAAGGCTTGCTTGCCTTTCCACACCTGTCGGCCATCGATCGGCCGGCAAGATTTAGCCGCCGAAAAGTCCTTTTGAAACTCCGAAACGGTCGAAAAAGCCGAAGCTTGGACCGGTGCTGTCAAGAGCAAAAGTGCCAGTAAGTAGCGCATGACTTAAAAATACGCGCCCAAAGAAGGTTTTTCAATGTCGAAAGCCGGATTTCTTTCAAAAGCCTATGCTGCGGCGCGGCAGGCGGGGCTAAACCCGACGCAGGCCACACTTGCGGCGGCTCAGGCTGCGCACGAGACCGGCTATGGAGTTCATGCTCCCAAAAACAATATGTTCGGCATCAAGGCCGGCAAATCTTGGAAGGGCGGTGTTCAGAACCTTAAGACCAAGGAAGAGGTGGGCGGGAAGCTCGTATCGACGCGCGCCAATTTCCGCACCTATCCATCGATGGCCGCCGCGTTTAAGGATTGGGCCAGGCTGGTTGAACGAAATTGGCCGGCCGCAATGGCCGCCTCCACATTCGAGGAAGCTCTTTCTGCCCTGAAGACCGGATTGCCGGGCGGATACGCTACTGCCACCAACTATGCCATTGGCGCCAATGCCGCCAAGGCGTTGATGGACAAGAACAACATTCAGCGAGCCTACGAGCGTCCGGATAACTTTGCAGCGGCCGGCCCCCTGGGGTCTTTCAATGTCGATGCCGGCGTTGCCTCGCCTATCGGGCACGTCTCCCGATCGCCCCTCGGGCCGGTTGCTCCAGCCGCTTTCAGTGGCTTAGGCACCCCGCGCGGGGTGAATACCGTCTCCGCCCCGTCGAGACCATCGGTCTCCGGCTTCGCCAGCCAGGACGAGAAGACCAACACCGGAAGCTACAAGAACGCGCCGAACGCCGGCAATTTTGTCTCTCAGGACGAGCGGGCGAGCATTGTCGATCGGATGGGCATTCCGGGAGCGGTTGCCCCGTCCGCTTCTCCACCGTCGCCAACCCGTCCCGACAACTTCGCGTATTCCGGGCCGAAAGGAATTTTCAGCGTAGACCCAGCCGCCAACGTGAAGATGGATGTCGCGCCGCCAACTTTCGGCCCGACCACCCCTACAGTCGGCGCGGTTGTCACGCCTGCGCGCCCCACGGTCGCTCCCGTTCCCGCTGTGGCCGTTCCCAAGCCTACGGTGGCCGTTGCGCCTCCCGCGCCCTCTGTGAGCCGTCAAAGTCTCGCACCGGCCCGTCCGGCACTCAGCGCTGCCGATGTCTATGGCGGGGCAGTAGGCACAGCTCAGACCTCTACGCCCGGAACGACAGTATCGCGGTCAACATCCTACGGTCCGACCTACACCACCAACAAGTTCGGCGCGGTCACGGCAACGGACCCCAACGGAACACAGATGGCAGTGTGGGGCGGCATACCTTCGAAGCCCGCAATCTCGGGGCCACTCAGCCAGCAGGGGATTGCTACACAGGCCCCAACGACTGGCGGCCTGTTCGGGCCAAAGGCCAAGTCCGCAACAGGAACAATCGCAGGCGCGGCTATCGGCGGCTATGCGCTCGGCCCTCTTGGCGCAATGCTGGGTGGCCTGATCGGCAAGAACGTCGCGCAGGGCAAGGCGCCGCTGTCGGGCATCTTTGGCGGCAAGAGCAACGTCGGGACGCATGTCGTGGATACGTTCGCGGGGCCAATGACCTTCTCCAATGCCGTGGCTGGTGGCGGGTTCCCGTCCAAGCCATCCGGCCCGGCTCCTGGCGGCGTTGCATCGGGTATGCGCGGTCTCTCTCCGGGTGCAGCCGCAGCCATCGATAAAGGACAGGGCGGCCTCTACTAAACCTCTGAAAATCAGCAGCAAAGGCGGTCTTCGGGCCGCCTTTTTCTATGGGACAAGCACATGGCAAAAACAGCGGTCACGCAATGGGACACCACGGCGGCCAATAATACCGACGTTGGCGCGATTGCCATTCAGGGCACGTCTCCCATCTCGAATTTCGACAACGCCATGCGCGAGATCATGGCGCAGATCGCCACGTTCATTACGGACGCGACGTTCACCGGCACGACCACGCTTGGCGTGACCAATATCACCTCAAGCTCGACAACCCCTCTCACCGTCACCAGCACTGATGCCGGCGCCGGCAACGGCCCATTCCTGACCCTCGATCGCAACAGCGCCTCGCCGGCCGCGAATGATCTGTTGGCGACGATTCTCTTCCAGGGGCGGGACAGCGGCGCGGCAACACAGAACTACGCCACCATCGATGCGCAGGTCATTGATCCCACCGCAGCATCCGAGGATGGCCGTCTTCGGTTTACGACAGCGATAGCGGGAGCGAACCAGGTCAGAGCGTATATCGGCAATGGCCTCTACACCCTCAACGCCACCAGCGGCGACATGGGCGCCGATACCATTAATGCCTCAGCCTACTATGACGACGGCGTTCTAATCCCTACCACCGCCGCCACGGCAGCGCAATATCGCGCCAACACTGCCGGGCTGATGCTGACCACCGATAAGGTATGGTCCGCCGCCGCCGAAGTCACCCTGACCGACGCGGCCACCATTGCTGTGGATTTCTCCACCTTCATCAATGCCGTCGTCACCCTTGGGGGCAACAGGGCCTTGGGCAATCCGACAAATGAAAAAGTCGGGCAAACCGGGCGCATCCGCATCGTTCAGGACGGCACCGGTTCCCGAACGCTTTCCTATGGCACCGATTGGGAATTTGCCGGCGGTGTCGCGCCCGTCCTCTCTACGGCAGCAGGCGCGCAAGACCTCCTATATTACGACATCATCGCTACCGATCGCATTTTCGCCAGTCTCAATAAGGCGATAGCCTGATGTTGCCGGGGATTTTGGGGATTATGGCGGGGATGCTCCCCTCCGATATCTTGGTTGTCGCGTCATCTGCCGACGCGGGAGGCTCCAGTCCACATACCTTTTCCGGATTGAGTTTTGGCCCGGAATTCACTGGCCGCGTGCTGGTTGCCTGCACTTGCCTAAGAGGCAACGGCGCATCGGGCATGAACGTGACGGCGGTCACAATCGGCGGCGTTTCAGCGGTCGGCAATGACAACGG
>DATNCF010000265.1:0-5378 GCA_035571675.1 Burkholderiales bacterium
CCCCGGCATTGTTCACCAGGATGTCGATGCCGCCCAGGCGGGCGGCCACCTTGGCCACCGCCTCCTCCACGCTGGCGCGGTCGGTGACTTCCATTTTGACCGCCAGGGCGTGGATGTCCTGCGAGGCCAGCTCGGTTTCCAGGGCGCGGCCCTCGGTCATGCGCCGGCCCGCCAGGCCCACTGAGGCGCCTGCTTCCCCCAGCATGCGCGCGAAATCACGGCCCAGGCCGCCGAATGCGCCGGTGACCAGCGCGACCTTCCCCTTTAATAGCGGTTCCAATGGGAATTTATCCAAGAAAAAACGGGAGTTGGCGATTTTACCTGACAAGCGTTTGCGACCTTAATAGTCGATAACCGAGGCCCCCGCGCCGCCGAAGCGTCGTGCCAAGGAAACGGCACAGCGTAGGCGGCGCACTGCGGCGCATCCGCTGCCCCGTTTCCTTGGGGCCACGCTCCTGCGCCGCCCTGCCGGCGGGGTACGGGGGACCGGTTGATAGTCACCGTTTGTGCCACCATATAAGACAAGAGCACACCAATCCACGCCATCGAGACCTTCCATGAGCAAGCTTCCTTCCTATTTCATTTCCCACGGCGGCGGTCCTTGGCCGTGGATGACGGGGCCCTTTGCCGACGGCTATGAAAAGCTGTCCGAGGCGCTGCGCGACATGCCGCGCCAGACGGGGCGGCCCAAGGCCATTCTCATGGTGTCGGCCCACTGGGAGGAGCCCGAGTTCACGCTCATGACGGCGCCGCGGCCAGGCATGTTCTATGACTACTACGGCTTTCCGCCCGAGACCTACCAGATCCAGTATCCGGCGCCCAGTTCGCCCGAGTTGGCCGGACGAGTGCGTGAACTGGCGGGCAAGGCGGGCATTCCCGTGCGCGACGATGCCGAGCGCGGCTACGACCATGGCGCCTTCGTGCCGTTGGCCGTGATCTATCCCGATGCCTCGGTCCCGGTGACCCAGCTTTCGCTCAAGGCCGGGCTCGATCCCGAGGCGCACCTGGCCATGGGCCGGGCGCTGGCGCCGCTGCGCGAGGAGGGTTATCTCATCCTTGGCAGCGGGCTGTCGTACCACAACCTGCGCGAGTTCCGCAGCGTGTCGGCGGGGCCGCCCTCGCACCGCTTCGATGCCTGGCTGCAGGACACGCTGCAATCGTCGCCACGGGTCCGCAGCGAGCGACTGGTGCACTGGGAGCAGGCGCCGTCGGCGCGCGAGGCGCATCCGCGCGAGGAGCACCTCATCCCGCTCATGGTGGCCGCGGGCGCGGCGGAAAACGAGCCCGCCGAACGCATCTACCACGAGGACACGTTCCAGGGCAGGATCGCGGTGTCGAATTTCCGCTTCGGCGCCGCTCCCCGGTAGCCGGCAACGTCCGAAAGCGGGGCGTCAGGTGCGCCCGCTGCGGTGGTGTACTATTGGGCAGACACAGCAGGTCGCGGAGACGCATTGAAGCCCCGTTATCATTTGATCGGCCTCGCCATCGTTCTGGTGCTGATATGGCGCGTGCACAGCCTGCTCAACCCGCTCGACAGCGATGCCGACGCGCAGACGAATGTGCCGACTCTGGCGGTGAGCGAAGCCCAGCCCGAGGAACGTCCCCAGGCCCTCCCCGATCCCGAGTCGGCCAACGATTCATCCGCCGATGCCCCCGCGGCGACTGCGTTGGCCGCCACGGCCACCTTCATGGGCAAGCCCTGCCCGGACAACGACTGCTCGGTGGATCTCGCCGGTTATCACTGGGCCGAGGAGCACGGCATCAACGACCCGGGCGCCTGCCCCGACCCGTCGGGCGCGTTCGTGGCCGGCTGCCGGCTCTACGCCGGGATCGAGCAGAAGTACAACATCTAGCGCTCAACATCTAGGGCCCTTGGTTTAGCGGCTTAGCTCTTCCCACATCTTCTGCAGCCGCTTCACCGACACCGGCACCGGTGTCCGCAGTTCCTGCGCGAACAACTGCACGCGCAATTCCTCCA
The DNA here is from genome assembly GCA_035571675.1 of Burkholderiales bacterium. GTDB lineage: Bacteria > Pseudomonadota > Gammaproteobacteria > Burkholderiales > SG8-39 > CAIYPG01. The sequence goes on from DATNCF010000265.1 coordinate 1,979, forward strand.
GCAGCCAGCCGAACTGCTCCAACTTGGCATCGTGCGTGCGGGCCTTGCGCGCCGCGGACAGGGCCCGCAGATAGAGCGTCTGCAATGGAGCCAACTCGCGCTGGGCGCGCGCATCCCGCGCGGCGTCGGCGCGCAGCTTGTCCAGGCGTAAAGCCGCCGCCTTGAGGTAACGCGGGAAGTGCGTAAGCCGCTCGAAGGGCGTGGCGGCGATGAAGCGCTTGGGCAGCAGCCGCGCCAATTGCTCCTGGATGTCGGCCGCCGCCTCGGGATGGGCGCGCTGGGCGTCGCGCAGCTTTTTCGTCAGCGCCTGGTATTCGGCCAGGATGCCCCCCGCCAGCCGCGCCATTTCCTGGGCGATGAGGCTGACCCGCGCGCGGCCCTCGTCGCGGCGGCGCGCGAAGGACGCGGCGTCGCGCGGCAGCGGCTCCTGCATGCAGGCGCGCTCGAAGCTGGCTTCGAGCAATTGCGCGCGCAGTTCGTTGGCGTCGCCGAAGGGCGAGAACTGCAGCGCCAGGGCGGTGAAATTGGGCAGGCTCTTCTCCACGTAGCGCGCCTGCTCCTTCAACTGCAGCATGAACAGGCGGCGCAGGCCGGCGCGGTGCGCCGCGCGCGCGGCTTCCTCGCTGTCGAACACTTCCAGGCGCACGGCGTTGCCGGCGTCGACAATAGCCGGGAAACCGATGAGCGTCTGCTTGCCCTGGCGGATTTCCATGAGCTCGGGCAGTTCGCCGAAAGTCCATTCCGTGACCAATTCGCCCGCCGCCTGCAGGGTTTGCGCCACTTCGCCGCCTCCAGCACCGTCAGGTTGTCCGGCGCTGGCCACGGCGTCGGCAAAGCGCTCCCCGGCCTGCGCGCCCAGTTCGGCGCGCAACTGGGCGAGGTTGCGGCCCGCGCCGAGCTGGCGCCCATGCTCGTCCACCACGCGGAAATTCATGGACAAATGGGCGGGCAGGCGCTCGGGCTGGAAGGCGTCGCGCGGAACGTCGAGGTTGAACTCGCTTCTCGCCCAGCGCGCCATGGACTCGGCCAGGGTCAGGCCGGCCTCGGGCTCGGCATGCGCGGCGATGAAAGCGTCGGCAAACTCGGGCGCCGGCCCCAGCTTGTGGCGCAGCCGCTGCGGCAGCGACTTGGCGAGGCCCATGACTTTATCGCGCCGCATACCGGGCACCAGCCAGTCGGCCAGCGCGGCGTTCACCTGGTTGAGCGCCACCAGCGGCACGGTGAGGGTCACGCCGTCGCGCGCCGAACCCGGCTCGTGGTGGTAGTCGAGCGCCAGGCTGCGCCCGGCCATGTCGAGTTGGTGCGGGAACTGCGCCGTGGTGATGCCGGCGGCCTCGTGGCGCATCAGGTCTTCGCGCTTGAGGAACAGCAGCTTGGGGTTGGCGCGCTCGACCTCGGCCTTGCGCCGCCACGCCTCGAACCCCGCGCCGTCGCATACGCCCTCGGGCACCAGCGCATCGTAGAAAGCGTAGATCAGCTCGTCGTCCACCAGCACGTCGGGGCGGCGCGACTTGTGCTCGAGGCGCTCGATGTCGCGGCGCAGGTTCTGGTTGTGCAGGAAAAACGGCGCCTTGTTGTCCCAGTCGCCCGCCACCAGCGCCGCGCGCAGGAATATTTCGCGCGACAGCTTCGGATCGAGCGGGCCATAGTGCACGCGCCTGCCCGTGTACACCGGCAGGCCGTACAGCGTGCCGCGCTCCATGGCCACCACGTGCGCGGCCCTTTTCTCCCAATGCGGCTCGGCCCGGCTGCGTTTCAACAGGTGCCCGCCCACCGACTCCAGCCAGGGCGGATCGACATTGGCCACGCAGCGCGCGTACAGCCGCGTGGTCTCGGTCATTTCCGCGGCCATGATCCAGCGCCCGGCCTTGCGCCCCACGCCCGAACCGGGGTGCACCCAGAACTTGATGCCGCGCGCGCCCAGGTAGCTGCCGTCCTCGGTCTTCAGCCCGACGTTGCCCAGCAGCCCGGCCAGCAAGGCGCGGTGCAGCGGCGCATAGAGCTTCTGGAGGTCGGCGTTCAATTCGCCCACCTTCCAGCCCAGCTCCGATACCAGTTCCTTGATCTGGGAATGGATGTCGCGCCACTCGCGCATGCGCGACGGCGACAGGAAGCGCTCGCGCAGCACGTCCTGCAGCTTGCGGTTGGACTTCTTGTGCGCGAGCTGCTCTTCGAAGAATTTCCACAGCTTGAGATAGGCGAAGAAATCGGATTTCTCGTCGGCGAACAGCTTGTGCGCCTCGTCGGCCGCCTGCGCCCGCTCCATGGGCCGTTCGCGCGGGTCCTGCACCGCCAGCGCCGCGGCAATAATCAAAACTTCGGCGAGGCAGCCTTCGGCGCGTCCGGCCAGCACCATGCGGCCGACGCGCGGGTCGAGCGGCAGGCGCGCGAGTTGCCTCCCCACTTCGGTGAGTTCGCGGCCGTCGTCGACCGCGCCCAGTTCGTTGAGCAGGGCATAGCCGTCGCTGATGGCCTTGGAGGCGGGCGCGTCGAGGAAGGGAAAGTCCTCGACCTCTCCAAGGTGCAGCGCCTTCATGCGCAGGATCACGGCCGCCAAAGACGAGCGCAGCACCTCGGGATCGGTGAAGGGAGCGCGCTTGGCGAATTCTTCCTCCGCGTACAGCCGCACGCATACGCCGCTGGCCACGCGGCCGCAGCGGCCGCTGCGCTGCCGGGCCGCGGCCTGCGACACGGCCTCGACCTTGAGCTGCTCCACCTTGTTGCGGTAGCTGTAGCGCTTCACCCGCGCGAGGCCGGTGTCCACCACGTAGCGTATGCCCGGCACGGTGAGCGAGGTCTCGGCGACGTTGGTGGCAAGCACGATGCGACGCGTGTTGTGCGCCTTGAACACGCGCTCCTGCTCGGCCGCCGACAGGCGCGCGAACAGCGGCAGGATTTCGGTGTGCTGGGGATGGTGCTTGCGCAGCGCCTCGGCGGCGTCGCGAATTTCGCGCTCGCCGGGCAGGAACACCAGGGCATCGCCGGGGCCCAGGCGCGCCAGCTCGTCCACCGCATCCACGATGGCCTGCTCGAGGTCGAACTCGCCGTCCTCGTTCTCCTCCACCGGCCGGTAGCGCACTTCCACTGGATAGAGCCGCCCCGACACCTCGATCACCGGCGCGGGCTTGCCCTGGGCATCGGCAAAGTGTTTGGCGAAGCGCTCGGCGTCGATGGTGGCCGAGGTGATGATGAGCTTGAGGTCGGGCCGCCGCGGCAGCAGGCGCCGAACGTAGCCCAGCAGGAAGTCGATGTTGAGGCTGCGCTCGTGCGCCTCGTCGATGATGAGCGTGTCGTACTTGGCGAGCAGTCGGTCATGGGCGATCTCCGCGAGCAGCACGCCATCGGTCATCACCTTGACCAGCGTGTCCTCGCTGGTCCGGTCGTTGAAGCGCACCTGGAA
>DATNCF010000266.1:0-18517 GCA_035571675.1 Burkholderiales bacterium
GCACCTGGATGGGCGCGCCGCGGTTCTCGGGCTGGAACAGCGTGCCGGCGCACAGCCGCGACAGGCGCGCCGCGGCCTCGCGCGCGGACAGCGGCGGCAACACGCGCGACAGCCGCGCGAACTGCGCCAGCGTCTCGGTCCACTTGGCCTGGGCCTGATACTCGGACGAATCCAGCGCGCGCTCGCCCGGAAAACCCAGCGTACCGAGCAGCGCCGTGAAGTGCTGCGCCCATGCGTGCGCCGGCCTGCGTCCCGCGAGGTGCTCGCGCGCGTATTCGAGCACGGCGCTCATGCGGGCGTGCAGCAGCGGCACGCCCTGCGCGTGCGGCGCCACCCAGGCCGCGACCTGCGCCAGGCCGGCGCGCGGCGCCGCGCCGCGGCGCAGTTGCGCATCCAGGCGCGCCCGCGCCATGGCTTCCTGTGCCGCGCCCGCGGCAAAGGGCGAGCGCAACAACCGGCTGACCAGGCTGTAGTCGGCTTCGCCCGCGGCCAGGTTGAGCCAGCCCAGCGCGGCGTGGACCAGGGCGAACTCGGACAGCGGCTGGCCCAGCGACAGGTTGAAGGGCAGGGCACGCGTTTCGCTTCCCGGCAGGTTCACCGCGGGCGCCAGAATCCTGGCCAAAGCCTGCGCAATGGCCTTGCGTCGCTGGCCGAGGTCGGGCACCACGATGCCGATTCGCGGAGATACGCCGCGCGCGGCCGCGGCTTCCAGCCGCGCGCGTGCCCAGCGCGCGGCGCTTTCGATCTCGTCGCGCGCCGAGGCCATGGACGCGCGCACCGGTGCGCCGGACGCGCGCGGCGGGGCGCCGGACGCGTGCAAAGGCGCGGCGCCGGCGTGGGAGGGCGGCGTGCCGGCGTGCACTTCCACGCCGCGGGCGGCCAGGGCACGCAGCAGCGCTTCGGCCTGGGGCGGGATGCGGTCAAAACCGTAAGCCACCACGCGCCGCGGCAGGGCGAGCGCCGGCAACAGGCGGACGACCAGGTCGGGCAGGCGTGCGGCGTCGATGCAGCCTTCGCGCTCGCAGCGGCGCGCATAGTCCGAGGCCCAGTGCGCAAAGGCGAGGGTGTCCTCGCCGCGTACGAATGGGCCGCGCGGGTCGGTGGCCGCCGCGGCGATGTTCCACTGCTGCGCCAGGGTCCAAGCGGCCTGCGCCTCGACGGCCGTGGCCGACAGCGCCAGCAATTCGTTGCCGCCGGCGGGCCCGGCCTCGATGGCCTGCTCCCACAGGGCCTGCTCCTGCGCCGGGGTGAGCAGCAGCGGCAGGCGCCCATCGCCCCCCGGCGCGTACAGCGCATCCTCGTACAGGCGCGCGACCAGCGTGGCCAGCGGCAGCACGTCCGCCGTCTCCCACGCCAGTGCCCCGCGCGCCGCCTGGGCGGCGTCGAAATCGCGCGCCAGCGACTGCGCCAGGCGCGCATTGGGCGTGACCACCGTGGTGCCGCCGGCGTGCCCCTCGGCAAGGAGGTCCAGCACTTGGGCGTGGGAAAGCGGGGTAAACGGGGTAGGGGCGCTCATGGCGCCGGGGTGCTCCTGGATGCCAACGCTCAGGCCTGGAAGCGCGTGGCGCGGTCGCGTCCGCCTTCCTTGGCGGTGTACAGGGCGCGGTCGGCGCGCCCGATCAACGCATCCAGGGTCTGGCCGTCCTGGGGGAAGCTGGCGATGCCGATGCTTACCGTGACCACGGCGCGGCCCGGAACGTGGCGGCCGCCGGCCGCCGCAATGGAGTCGCGGATGCGCGCCGCCACTTCCATGGCGCCCTCGCCGCCGGTCTCGGGCAGCAGGGCCACGAACTCGTCGCCGCCGCGCCGCGCCACCACGTCGGTGAGGCGCAGTTCGCTGGTGATGCAGCGCGCCACCAGCTTGATGGCCTCGTCGCCGCCCTGGTGCCCATCGCCGTCGTTGATGGCCTTCAGGTTGTCCACGTCCACCATGAGCACGCTGGCCGGCCGGGCGTGGCGCCGCGACTGCGCGAACAGCGGATCGGCGGCAATGGCGAAGCCGCGGCGGTTGAGCACACCGGTGAGCTCGTCGGTTTCGGCCATGAGCTTGGCGCGGTTCAGTCCGAAACGGATGTCAGCCGAGAACATGGTGGTGAAGTAGGCCACCAGCAGCATGGGGGCGAGCTGCGCGCCCAGCCGGCCCACGTAGGCCAGCGACAGCATGTCGACGCCGATGGTGGTTTCGCCGAGGAATATGTAGCAGACGGCGATGAGTCCCATTTCCAGCAGCGTCACCAGCTTGCCCAGGCTAAGGGCGCTGGTGATGATGACCAGCAGGTAGGCGTTGAGCAACGGGCTGGCGAGGCTGTCGGTGAGCCACACCGCCCAGGTGATGAAGGCCAGCATCACCCAGGTCTCGATGGCGATTTTCCAGCGTGATTCCGTTTTGTAGAAATTGGCGTAATGGAAGGCAAGGATGAAGGCGGAGTACAGGAACAGCGCCATTTCGATGCCGGCGCGGCTGCCTTCGGCCGCGCCGCCGAAGCTCAAGTAGAGCAGGACCAGGATGAGCAGCAGCCACTCGATTTCGGCTACCGTGCGCGAAATGCCCCGCAACTCCTCCTGCTCGATGGTGAGGGGAGGGACGGCCAGTTCGTTGGTCACGGCGCGTTTCACGGGCGCAATTTTACGCAGCCTTTTCCAATCTGGCCGGTTTTTGTTGCCGGCCTGGCAACAACTGTGAACTGGAATGCTAACAGCCGCAAGGGAATGATTGCGCATAATTTTTCCCACATTGGACCGGCATGACAAAAAAACCGGAACTGATCATCGTCAAAAGGAGCTGAAATTGGCTTTGCAAATTCGCCCCCTTCTGAAAACCGCTGCCGCCTTGGCGGCCGGCGTGCTGACCGGCCTTGCCCAGGCCCAGTCCTATCCCGCCAAGGCCGTGACCATTGTGGTGCTGACCGCCCCCGGCGGCATCCAGAGCGCCGTCACCCGGCTGATCGCCGACCAGCTCACCGCCAAGTGGGGCAAGCCGGTCATCGTGGAAAACCGGCCCGGTGCAGGCGGCCTCATCGCCTCGGAGTACGTGAGCAAGGCGGCCCCGGACGGCTACACCCTGTTGAACGGCACCGACGCCATTTCCACCTACGCCATTTTCATGAAGGCCACGCATTTCGACATGGAAAAGGACCTGTCCCCCATTTCCATCGCCACCTACTCGCCCTTCATTCTCCAGACCAACGCCAAGGTCCCGGCCAGGACCATCAAGGAATTCATCGCCTATGCCAAGGCCAACCCGGGCAAGCTCAATGCCGCCGTGGCCGGTGCATCGCAGCAAATGCTGGATACGGTGCTGTTCAACCAGCGCGCCGGCACCCAGATCGAGCTCATCCCCTACGCCGGCGGCGCCCCGGCGCTGCAGGCGCTGCTGGCCAACGAAGTGCAGTTCTACTTCGGCGGCATGGGCTCGGCGTCGCAGTTCGCGGCCGGCACGCTCATCCCGCTGGCGGTGGGCGGCGAGCAGCGCTTCCGCAAGCTGCCCGACGTGCCCACGCTCAAGGAAAGCGGCATCGACATGCAAAGCGGCTTCTGGTTCGGCTACCTCGCCCCGCCCGCCACGCCGCTCGACCTGCGCGAAAAGATCTCGTCCGACATGCGCGAGGCCGTGCACAATCCCGAAGTCACGAAACAAATCACCGAGAACGTCGGCATGGATGTGGTGGGTTCGACCGTGTCGGAAATGGCGGCGCGCATCGCGCGGGAGGTGAAAACGCGCAGCGCCGTGGCCGTGGCGGCCAGGATCGAGCCCAAGTAAGCGCCAGGCGCTGCAAGGAGGGCCAGTGAATCCCGCGAATCCCGCAACGCAGGCCATGCGGAAATGGCGCGATCCCGGCCGCCTGTTCCTGTGCATGGGTATCGCGCAGGCGCGCACGGCCGACATCATCATGCTGGCCGCGGCCTGCGGCTACGACGCCATTTCCGTGGACCTCGAGCACACGGCCACCTCGCTGGAATCGGCGTCGCTGCTGTGCACGGCGGCGCTGGGGGCCGGCCTCCTCCCCATGGTGCGCGTGCCTTCCCACGATGCGTCGCTCATGACCCGGGTGCTGGACACCGGCGCCATCGGACTGACGGTGCCGCACGTGGACTCCCGCGAAGAAGCCGAGCGCATCGTCGCGGCCTGCAAGTTCCCTCCCGAGGGGCGGCGTTCCATCGTCGGGCCCACGCCGCTCACCCAGCATCGCCCCATGCCCCTGGCCGAGAACGTGGCCTTCCTCAACCAGCACATGGTGATCGCGGTCATGCTGGAGACGCCCGAGGCCATCGCACGCGCCGGCGAGATCGCCGCCGTGCCGGGGGTGGACATGCTGCTCATCGGCCCGGCCGACCTGACCGCCGAACTGGGCATCCTGGGTGAGTTCCGGCACGCGCGTTTCCGCGAAGCCATGGCCGCGGCGGCCGCGGCCTGCAGGATGCACGGCAAGGTGCTGGGCATCGCCGGCGTGTCGGACCTGGAACTGCTGCGCGACTACATTGCCATGGGCTTGCGCTTCATCAATGCGGGCAACGACGCCGGGTTCATGGTGCAGGCGGGCACGGCGCAGGCCGTGAAACTGCGCGGCCTGGAATCGCCGGGCAAAAACTGAGGAAAGCATGGCCTACACCACCATCCTGTATGAAAGGCGCGGCCACACGGCCTGCATCGCTCTCAACCGCCCGGACCGGCTGAACGCCATCAACCTCGACATGATCAAGGACCTGGGCCAAGCCTATGCGGAAGTGGAGTCCGACCGCGACGTATGGACGCTCATCATCACCGGCACCGGCCGAGCCCTGTGCACGGGCGCCGACGTCAGCAAGATGCCGGCCGACGCCGCTTCCGTGGCGGAGATGGGCGGCATCGACACCCAGGGCGAGGCCCTGCTGGGCAGCTATCGCCAGTGGGACGCTCCGCAGGAGGCCACGCCGCCCTACCTGCAGATGACCAAGCCCATTATCTGCGCCGTCAACGGCATCGCGGCCGGGGCGGGGCTGGACCTCATCACCACCAGCGACATCGCCATCGCCTCCGACCAGGCCACGTTCTTCGATCCCCACGTGAGCATCGGCATCGTGTCGGGCCGCGAAATGGTGCGCCTGGCCCGCGTGCTGCCGCTCAACGTGGCCATGCGCATGGCGCTGCTGGGAAAACAGGAGCGCCTGTCCGCGCAGCGCGCCTTCGAACTGGGGCTGGTCACCGAACTGGTAGCGCCGGACAAGCTCATGGACCGCGCCTGGGAAGTGGCCGAATTGCTGAACCGCAACGCGCCGCTGGCGGTGCGCGGCACGCGCCTCGCCATCCGCAAGGGGCTGTCGCTGCCCGTTTACGAGGCCGAACTGCTGGCCGAGAGCTACCGCCTGCGCGTGGCGCAGACCGCGGATGCCCAGGAAGGGCCGCGCGCCTTCATGGAAAAGCGCGCCCCGCAGTGGAAGGCGGAATAGCGACCGTTGCTGTTAGCGCCGCGGCAACAGCGGGCGCCGCCAAAAGCATCACCGGCGCATGCGCGGCGAGCAATAATCGTCCATCGCTCGTTTACGAGGAACCGGATCATGACTCCCATACACCGCGAACGCGTCGACGGTCCCATGGCCTGGGTGGGCGGCGATTTCAGGTCCAAGGACGAGCTCGCTTTCGACCTGTCGGCGCGCAACGTGGCGGCGCTGGAGGACATCCTCGCCCGCGTGAAGAACATGGCGCGCGACGAGATCACTAGGGCGCAGGCGGCGCATCCCGATCTCGACGACGATTTGGCCAAGGTCTACAAGGAAGTGATGCATGGCCGCGGCCTGGTGCTGGTGCGCGGCTTTCCGGTCGAAAAGCATTCCATCGACGACATCGAGAAGATTTACTGGGCGTTTTGCCTGCACTTCGGCAACCTGCTGTCCAACAACGCCTTTGGCCACCGCATGGTGCGCGTGCAGGAAGAGCAGCTTCCCGGCGGGGTGCAGCCGGCGCGCGGCACCAAGTCGCGCGCCGAGCTGGCCATGCACAACGATTCGGGTGATACCTTCATGCTGCTGTGCGTGCACCAGGCGCTGTCGGGCGGCGAAAGCCAGTTCTCCAGCGGCGTGGCCGCCCACAACACCATCCTGGCGCGCCGGCCCGACCTGCTGCCCATCCTGTACCGCGGCTTTCCCCAGCACCGGCGCAGCGAGCAGCAGCCCGGCCAGCCCGACGTGACGCCCTACGACGTGCCGATTTTTTCCAACGTCAACGGCCGCATCAGCATCAACTTCACTTACAGCAGCATCCTGCCGGCGCTGCACGTGCTCGGCCGCAAGACCACGCCCCAGGAGGACGAGGCGCTCGACCTGATTCGCAGCGTGCTGTTCGAGCAGCAGCTTGAAATCCGCATGGAACCTTGCGAGGCGTCGGTGGCCAACAACTTCGCCATGTGCCATTCGCGCTCCAACTACGTGGACGGTCCCCTGCCCGAGCAGAAGCGACTGGTTCTGCGCGCCTGGACGGAAGTGCCGGCGGCCGACCGCCGCCTGCCCGTGGGGCGCGAGTTCTTCCTCATGGAGAATGCCGGCGGGCGCCTCGGCTATGACCCAGTGCCGGGGCTGGACGGCAGCATCGCGCGCAACGACTACAGCAACGTGCCCGAGGACCTGGCGCAGATGTTCAAGGCCGCGCAGGCCAAACCGAAAGGGGTGAAACCCGAGGCCAAGCTGCGCTGACGGACCCATGCCATGACCGCAAAACGCCTGGCTTATTTCGAGCAATGGGTGGACCCCATTACCGGCAGCATCCTTCAGGCGCAGCCTGACATCCAGGTGTCGCGGCTGGTTTTCTCGGCCACCGACGAGGGCAACTGGGCGGAGCTGGCCCGCGTTCAGGGCTATCAATGCCCCACGCGCACCGACGTGGCAAACGCCGGCGTGGGCACGCGCTGGCTGGTGAACGCGGCGCTGCTGGAGCGTTGCCCCAACCTGCTGGCGGTATCGGTCGCAGGCGCGGGCTACGACGTGGTGGACGTGGACGCCTGCACGCGCGCCGGCGTGATTGTCTGCAACCAGTCGGGCACGGGCCGCGAGGCCGTGGCCGAGCATGCGCTGGCCTTCATGCTGGCGCTGTCCAAGAAAATCGGCGTGGCCGATCGCACCCTGCGCCGCACGGCCGGCTGGGACCGCCTGGCCTTTCGCGGCAACGATCTGCTGGGCAAGACCGTGGGCATCATCGGGCTGGGGCAAATCGGCACCCGGCTGGCGGAACTGTGCCGCGGTCCCTTCGGCATGACGGTGCTGGCCTTCGATCCCTACGTGACCGCGGCGCAGGCCGAAGAGCGCGGCGCGATCAAGGTCGAGCTGCCTGAGCTGCTTTCGCGCTCGGACTTCGTGTCGCTCAACAGCCCGTTGTCGGCCGAGACCGCGGGCAGCTTCGGCGCAGCCCAGTTCGCGCAGATGAAGCCCTCGGCCTACTTCATCACCACCGGCCGCGGCGGCGTGCACGATGAAGCGGCGCTGGTCGAAGCGCTGCGGACCAAGCGTATCGCCGGCGTCGGCGTGGACGTGTTCACGACCGAGCCGCCGCCGCCCGACCACCCGCTGTTCGCCTTCGACAACGTGCTGGCCACGCCGCACACCGCCGGCATCACGGTCGAGGCCAACCGCGGCATCGGCGAGGCCACGGGCGAGCAGTGGCTGGACATCTTTGCCGGCCGCGTGCCGCCGCGGTTGATCAATCCGGCGGCCTGGCCCGCTTACCGCAATCGTTTTGAGCGCCTGTTGGGGATGCGGCCGCCTGAGTTACCTGAGGAATCCAAGTGAAACAAACCAAGAGCGCGGCAGTTCGCGCCCGGCTCAATCACCCGGTCATCGACGCCGACGGCCACTGGGCCGAACTGAATCCGGTGTTCTTCGACTACATCCGCGAGGTGGCGGGTCCCGACATCCTGGAGCGCTTCCGCGCCGGCTACAGCAACCGCGCGCGGCCCTGGTATGCCGCCGCCGAGGAGGAACGGCGCCGCCGCCGCCAGCTGCGCCCGCCTTATTGGGGCATGCCCACCAACACCCGCGACCGCGCGGCGGCCATGATCCCGGCGCTGTTCCGCCAAAGCCTGGACGACTGGGGCATCGACGTGGCCCTGGTGTACCCCTCCATGGGCCTGGGCCTGTCGCGCGAAGTCACCGCGCCCGACATGGTGGGCGGCATTTTCCGCGCCTACAACACCATGGTGGCCGAGCTGTTCCGGCCCTACGCCGACCGCGTCATCCCGGTGGGCATCGTGTCGCTGCGCGAGCCGGCCGAGGCGATCGCACAACTTGAGTTCGCGCACTCGCTGGGCCTGCGGCAGGTGGTCACGGGTGGCTCCATTCCGCGCCCGATCGAGGAAGACGCGGCCTGGCAGCCCGATCCCAAAAAGCGCCGCGTGTACATCGACGGCCTCGGCCTGGACAGCCCGTACGACTACGACCCGGTGTGGCGCAAGTTCGTGGAGCTCGGCATGGCGGTGGCCTCGCACAGCGGCAGCATGGGCTGGCCTGACCGCAGCTCGCCCTCCAATTTCGTGGCCAACCACCTGGGCCATTTCGCCCAGAGCCACCACGTTTTTGCCCGCGCTCTGTTCCTGGGCGGCGTCACGCAGCGCTTTCCCAACCTCAACTTCGCCTTCCTCGAAGGCGGGGTGGGTTGGGCCTGCGGGCTGTATTCCGACCTCATGGGGCACTGGGAAAAGCGCAACCGCCGTTTCATGGCCCAGCACCTCGATCCCATGCGCCTGGACCAGCCGGCGGTGCGGGCCCTGTTCGAACAGCACGCCGCCGGGCACCCCCGCTTCGCCGGCAAGATCGACGACATACTCGAGCGCAACATGGACGGCATCGAGTGCGACGTGCCGCTTGCGGAACTATCGCGGCGCGACCGCGACAGCGACGACTTCGCGCGGGTGAACATCGACAGCCGCGCCGACATCGAGCGGCTGTTCGCGCGCAATTTCTATTTCGGCTGCGAGGCCGACGATCCCATGACGGCGGTGGCCTTCAACCCGAAAATGGGCCTGCGCCTGAAGCCCGTGCTGGGATCGGACATCTCGCACTTCGACGTCATCGACGCCTCCGAGGTCATCGACGAGGCCTGGGAAATGGTGGAGCACGGGCTCATGGACGAGGGCAATTTCCGCGATTTCACCTTCGGCAACGCCGTCCGGCTGTTTGCGGGCATGAACCCCGAATTCTTCGCCGGCACGGTGATCGAAGACGAAGTACGCAGGGAACTGGCGCTCCCCGCGGCAGGCGCGCGGGACAAGGCTGCGTAACGACAAACCGCGCGACTTTGGCCGTGCGGGTTCAGCGCACCGACCGAAGCAGCGGCGCCTTGGAGGGCGGCGGAAGCGAGTCCTGGAGGCCCTTCACCGTTTCAATGAACCGGGACAGGGCGGGTGAGCGCACGCTCTTCAGCCATACCAGTTCCAGTTCCAGCGGCACCGAGAAGTCGGCCACCTGCCGCGTGACCACGGCGGACTCCGGCAGGCCATCGCGAAAGGCCGAGGTGACGAAGGTCAATCCCATTCCGGCCGACACCAGGTGCAGGCGCGTGTTTTCGCTCAGCACCTGCTGCACGATATTGGGCGTCAGCCCGCCGGCCTGGCAGGCCGCGATCATGCGGTCATAGACGCCGGGGGCGCTTTCGCGCTCCATCCACAGGAATTTTTCGTCCTTCAGATCGGCGAGCCGCAGTTCCGCGCGCGCCGCGAGGGGATGAGTGCTGGGCAGGGCCAGGAAAAAATCGTCGGTCTCGATGCGCAGGTAGTCGACCGGTCCTTCCGGGGGGCGGGTATAGATGAAGGCCGCGTCGACGTGGCCGGACAGCACGGCCTCGACCAGCTTCGACGACGGGATGGGGCCGAGCTTCAGTTCGACTCCGGGATATTGGGTCCGGAATTCACGAAAGGCGCTGGTGACCAGGGCGTGGCGCACCACCGTCTCGTTCAGGCCGATGTGCAGGCTGCCGGCTTCGCCCGCGCCCATGAGCCGCATCTGCGCCATGGCGCGGTCCACCTCGGCGAGAATGCGGCGCGCCTGCTCCAGGAACACCCGGCCCATGGGGGAGAGCTTGACGCGCTTCTGCTGGCGCTCGAATAACTGCACGCCCAACTCGTCTTCCAGGTCGTGGATGCGCCGCGACAGCGCCGGCGTGACCACGCACAGGCGCTCTGCGGCGCGATGGAAATTCTCCTCCTCGGCCGCCGCCACGAAATAGCGGATGTGGCGCAGTTCCATCCGGGTGCGCCCTTGTAACCTAAGTCCCGATCTGCTTGCGCGCCTTGCGCTCGATGCGCCTGATGGGCGTGTTGATGATGTCGATCAGCGGCGCGGCGCGGTACGAGGCCGCGCTTTGCGCCTTGTCCGCCGTGCCGTAGGCCGTGCTGCGCTGATAGGGCTCGCGGCCCAGCTTGCGGATGACGGCGTCCATGCGCGCCGGCGGCCATTCCTGGCCGTGCTGCGCGCCCGCGGCGCGGGTGATGGATTCGTTCATCAGCGTGCCGCCCAGGTCGTTGGCGCCGGCGTTGAGGCAGGCCGCCACGCCGGGCTCGCCCATCTTGACCCATGAAGTCTGGATGTTGGTGATGAGGGGGTGCAGGGCCAGGCGCGAAACGGCGTGCATGAGCACGGCCTCGCGCCAGGTGGGGCCGCTGCGCGCCATGCCGCGCAGGTACATGGGCGCCTCGGCGGCCACGAAGGGCAGGGGCACGAACTCGGTGATGCCGCCGGTGCGCGCCTGCAGGTCGCGCAGGCGCAGCAGGTGGCGCGCCCAGTGCACCGGCCGCTCGACGTGGCCGTACATGATGGTGGAGGTGGTCTTCAGGCCCACGCGGTGCGCGGCTTCGACCACGCGCAGCCATTCGTCGGTCTTCAGCTTGTCGGGGCAGAGGATGCCGCGCACTTCGTCGTCCAGCACCTCGGCTGCGGTGCCGGGCAGGGTGCCCAGGCCCGCGTCCTTGAGCCGCGCGAGGTAGGGTTCCAGCTCCAGGCCCAGGGTACTGGCGCCCTGCCAGATCTCCAGCGGCGAGAAGGCGTGCACGTGCATGGCCGGGACCGCCTTCTTCACGATGCCGATGATGTCAAGGTAGGTGTCGCCGCTATAGCCGGGATGGATGCCGCCCTGCATGCACACCTCGGTGCCGCCGCGCGCCCAGGCCTCGCTGACGCGGCGCGCGATCTCCTCGGGCGCCAGGTCGTAGGGCTTGCCGCGCAGGTGCTCGTCGGTGCTGCCCTTGGAAAAGGCGCAGAACTTGCACTTGTAGGTGCAGACATTGGTGTAGTTGATGTTGCGGTTGACCACGTAGCCCACGCGCTCGCCGTTCACCTGGCGGCGCAGCTCGTCGGCGGCTTCGCACACGCGCTGGAACTCGCCGCCGCGCGCCGCGAACAGCCGCACGATGTCGTCCTCGGCCAGGCGCTCGCCGTTCGTGGCGCGGGCGAGGATGTTGGAGAGGCGCGGGGCCAGGTGATGCGGCGCGCGGGAGGCGGGATGCGCCTCGCGCGGCGCGAAATCGGCCGAGCCCGTGACCCAGGCGTCGGTGCGCGGGAAGCCCTCGGCGTCCACCATGCGCATGACGCGGGTGCGCAGGCCTTCGTCAAGCCAGCGCGCCGGGTCCTGGGCATAGGACGGGTAAATGGTCAGGCGCTCGTGCAGGATCTTGCCGGCGTCGGCGGTCTGGCGCGCAAGCTGGTCGAGGTGCGGCCACGGCGCTTCGGGGTTGACGTAATCCGGCGTCACCGGGCTTACCCCGCCCCAGTCGTTGATGCCGGCCGCGACCAGCGGCTCGAGCTGGCCGGCGTTGAGGTTGGGCGGCACCTGAATGCTCATGCCCGGCCCGAAGATGAGCCGCGCCACCGCCACCGTCCACAGCAGTTCGTCCAGCGACGGCTCGGGCGCATTGACCATCAGCGTGCCGGGTTTGGCGCGGAAATTCTGGATGATGATTTCCTGGATGTGCCCGTGCGCCAGATGCAGATCGCGCAGCGCCAGCAGCGATTCCACGCGCTCGCGGCGCGTCTCGCCGATGCCGATGAGGATGCCGCTGGTGAAGGGCACACCGGCTTCGCCGGCGAGGCGCATGGTTTCGAGGCGCACCGCCGGCACCTTGTCGGGCGAGCCGTGGTGGGGCAGGCCCTTTCCGCACAGCCGTTCGGAAGCCGACTCAAGCATGATGCCCATGGAGGCCGACACTGGCCGCAGCATGGCAATCTCTTCGGCCGTCATGGTGCCGGCGTTGATGTGCGGCAGCACGCCGGTCTCGTCCAGCACGCGCCTGGCCACGTGCGCCACGTAGGCAAGCGTGCTTTCGAAGCCCATGGCGGCCAGCGCGTCGCGCGCCGCGGAGTAGCGCAGCTCGGGCCGTTCGCCCAGGGTGAACAGCGCCTCCTTGCAGCCCTGTTCTGCGGCTTTTTTGACGATGCTCACCACTTCATCGGCATCCATGTAGGGCTTGTCGATGTGGCGCGGTGTCTGCGCGAAAGTGCAGTAGTGGCAAACGTCGCGGCAGAGCTGGGTGAGGGGCAGGAATACCTTGCGCGAATAGGTGACCACATCGCCAAAGCCTGCATTGCGCATGCGGGCGGCACGCGCCATCAGTTGCGGAAGGCCGTCGGAATCGAAGTGATGATCGAAGCGATCGGCGAGGGCCAGAGCTTCGGCATCGGTCAGCGGTTCGTCGCTCGCCTGCTCGAATGCCCAGGGCTGAACAGGCAAATTGTTTGGTTGCCGGACAGGCGCCTCGGACAGCGACACCACTGCCGCCGCAGGTTTGATTTCAACCGGGCGCAGCCGCGCCGCGATGCCGCTTTGTTCCAGGTAGTCGCGCGTGCGCGGAGCAAGCCCGGGCGCGAGATACAGCACCGAGCGAAGATCCTCGGGCTCGTCGATATCGAGGCTGGCACCGGAGGTTTCATGGGTCACCGCGTCGAATCCGAGATCGGCAGCCTGATCCAGGTGCTTCTTCAGGGAGCCGAGACCAAACCGCGCCTCATAAGCCCCCGCCGCGACAGCGGCGGGCCTCCAGGCGAGCAGATTCGTGCCGTGCCGCCAGCGATCCGGAGCAATGGTCAGCACACGGCCAGCGCTGCCACCACGCCGGGAGTGCGCGTCAATAAAGCGGGACAATTCATCATGGGAAAGCGCGGGCAGATCTCCAGGCACGACGAGTACGTCGTCAATGCCGTCACCTGCCAATGCTTCCACTGCGCCGCGAATCGCGCTGTTCAACGGCCCGGCCGCATCACCTTCCGCAGCCGCGGGCTCCTTGACGAAGCGGGCACCATAGTGCGCAGCCAGTTGCTCGACGTCGGGTTCCGCGGACACCACCACGATGCCTTGCAAGCGATCACCCTGAGAAACCAAGTTATTCAGTGTGTCCAGTACGTCCGATGCCATGGCCAGCACCAGCCCACGCCGCTCCTCGGATGTCAGCACGCCGGCCAATCGTTGTTTCGCGGCTGCAAAGCGCTTCAGCGGCAGCAAAGCCCACATGGCAAGTCCCTTTAATACTAGGTGTAACGCCGGTCAGCCGGCGATTTTTCTGGCGAAATTCAGCACGGTGTCCGCCAGCATACAACTATCCTGGATGCTGTTCATGACCGTCTGTGCCACTTCGACCTGAACACCCGTGGCGGCAACCGCATTCGCAAGAGATGCGTCTTGTTGGTCGATGACCATGCCGTCGAGAAGGTTTCCATAATAGGCAGCCACGCCCCGCGCATTCACCGGCACGCGCAGTTCGGCCATCATCTTGGCGGCGGGACCCTTGACGGCCTGCCCGCCGATAATGGGCGACACGGCCACGATGGGCGCCCCCGAAGCCTTGAGCGCGGCACGCACGCCCGGCAGCTTGAGAATGGGGTCCACGCTGACGAAGGGGTTGGAGGGACAGATGACGATGGCCTGCACCTCGCCCCCGAGCAGTTCCATCATGGCGGGCTGCGGGCGCGCGCGGTCGATGCCGTCGAAGCGGAAACCGCTCACTTCGGGCCGGCATTGCTCGCGCACGAAATAATGCTGGAACGACAGTTCGCCGCCGGAGGTGCGCACCAGGGTGCGCACCGGGTCGTCGGACATGGGCCACACCGTGCACTGCACGCCGTGCGCGCGGGCGAGTTCAGCCGTGACTTCGCTCAGCGTGCGGCCCTGGCGGAGCAGGTGGGTGCGGTGCAGGTGCGTGGCGAGATCGAGGTCGCCGAGGTTGAACCAGGCTTCGCCGCCGAGCTGCTTCAGCGCGCCCATGACCGTCCAGCTCTCGTTGGCGAGGCCCCAGCCGCGCAGCGTGTCGTTCCTGCCCGCCAGCTTGTACAGCACGCTGTCGATGTCGGGGCAGATGGTGAGACCAAGGTGCTCGAAGTCGTCGCCGGTGTTGCAGACAATGGCGACCTGCTCGGGCGCCAGCGTGCGCGCCAGGCCGTCGGCCAGCTTGGCGCCGCCCACGCCGCCCGACAGGGCTAACACCTTTTTGGAGCGTGCCTCCGCGCTGCCGGGTTTTGTCATGGCTACTTGAACAAATCCTTGTCGCGCGCGCGGATGAGCGGCGCTGAGCCGGCCTCCGAGGGCTTGTAGCGCGCGCCGCGCACCACCACCACCGGCGTGCCTTCGTCGGCCTGCCCCATGACGAAGGAGGCCGCGGCGGCGATTTCGTCGGCCGCGGCGATCTCTGTGATCTGCAGCGCCTTGCCGAACAGGTCGGGGTCGCCGATGCGGCTGTCCAGCGCCAGGAGGCCTGCCGCGCCGATGGCAATGCCGGTCACGCCCATGCGCCAGGGTCTTCCCGCACTGTCGTTGATGACTACGGCGACGTTCACCCCATATTTTGCGGACAGCGCCTGGCGAAGTTTTTGCGCGCTGGCGTCCGGGTTCTCGGGCAGCAGCAGCACGCGCGCCTCGGCCTGCTGGATATTGGACTGGTCGATGCCGGCGTTGGCGTACACATAGCCGTGCCGGTGGCGCACGATGAGCACGTCCTTGGCCTGGCGCACGACGTCGGTCGATTCCCTCAGCACGAGTTCGACGAAGCGCGGGTCCTTGTTGACGACGGCCGCGAGTTCGTTGGCGCGTGGCGAAGGCGTCACATCGGCCAGGCGGACGTAGCGGTTCTCGGACTTGGAGACGATTTTCTGCGCGAGGACCACGATATCGCCGGCCCGCAAGGTTTCGCCCTGCTGGTCGAGCGCTTTCGCGATGAGTTCGACGAGGTCATCGCCAGGCTCGACCAGCGGAAAGCCGTCAAGGGCGAAGAGCTCAATGCGATTATTGGCAGGCATGTGCTGCGAAGCGGTGTACTGGAATTGGCGGTTGCTTAAAGGCGATGAAATTTCGGAGGGACGAAGGTGGCCGCATATGTCCGTTGTTCCAACGGGGTGTGCCGCCAAACGCTCCGCGTCCTAATCTTGAATTTAATCGCCTTTGCTTACCCCGTGCCCCACGAAACCTGTCCTAAAAAACAAAGATCAGGCGCCGCCCTTGCCCACCCCGGTAATGCGGATGCCTGCGTGGCCGTTGTATTGCTTGTTCAGGAAAATCATGACCGAGGTCAGGGCTTCTGCCGCCGCGGAATTGTCCAGCGAACCGGAGTGGAAGGCCCGCAAGCCGGCCAGTTCGGCCAATGCAACGACCGCTTCACGCGCGTCCTTGTTGTCGCCGAATACCAGCACGTCGCAATCCAGCTCGTCATCGCCGCGCAGCAGGTCCGCCGCCACGTTATGAAATGCGCTGACTACTTTGACCGACTCACCGACGATGTTCTGCGCAATGCGCGCCGCCGAGCCTTCCTTGGGCAATTGCACCCGCATCACTTTGGGCGGCATGAGCGGCACCGTGGTGTCGATCAGGATCTTGCCCGCCAACGCGGCCTTGATGCCTTCCAAAGTCGATGCCTGGGACGCGAAAGGCACAGTCAGCGTGACAATCCCCGCTTCGCTGCTGGCGGCGAGGTTGTCGGCCCCGCGCAGGCTGCCCACCTTGGCGGCGCCGCCGCGCGGTTTCAGCGTGGCCCTGATTTCGGCCGCGGCGGCTTCAGCCTTTTCGGCCGAGCGCGAGCCGATGATGACATCGCGTCCCGCGGCTGCCCAGCGCTTGGCCAATCCGTAGCCCAGGTTGCCCGTGCCGCCGAGCACGGCGATGGGCGCTAGTTGTTCAGACATGTTTGCTCCTGGCGCCGGTTGCCCGGCGGCCGGGCGGCGCGAAATCAGTATGATCGATATGGTATGTTCAATGCAGCTGCGCCGGGATTCTAATGCATTCGCCGCGCCGGCATTCGAAGCAGACTCTAAGGAGGAGGCGTCCCGTGAAAGTGGCCATCGGCATCAATTACAGCGGCGCGACGTTCAACGTGCCCATTGCGCGCATCCAGCGCGCCGAGCAGCTCGGCTTCGATTCGGTGTGGACGGCCGAGACCTACGGCTCCGACGCCATCACGCCGCTGGCCTTCATCGGCGCGCAGACCAAGCGCATCCGCCTGGGCACCGGCATCGCGCAGCTCGCGGCGCGCACACCGGCCAACCTCGCCATGTGCGCCCAGACCATCGACGCCATGGCCGGCGAAGGCCGCATGATGCTCGGCATCGGCGTATCCGGTCCGCAGATCGTCGAGGGCTGGTACGGCCAGCCCTGGGGCAAGCCGGCTGACCGCATCCGCGACTATGTGGCCATCATCAAAAAAATACTCAAGCGCGAAGGCCCGGTGTCGCACCAGGGCAAGGAAATCTCGCTGCCTTACTCGGGCCCCGGCTCCTCGGGCCTGGGCAAGCCGTTGAAAAGCATATTGCACGGCAACGCCGGCATTCCCGTCCTGCTGGGCACAGCCACGCCGGGCAACATCCGCATGACGGCCGAGATCGCCGACGGCTGGCTGTCCATGCATCTCGTGCCCGGCGACCTCAAGCACTACCTGCCGCTGCTGCAGGAGGGCATGGCCAAGCGCAGCGACGGCAAGGCGCTCAAGGACTTCGAGATCCGTGGCTCGGTGCAGGTGCGCATCACTGCCGACGTCAAGCAGGCCATCGAGGCGGCCAAGCCGGACGTGGCGCTGTACGTGGGTGGCATGGGCGCCAAGGAAAAGAACTTCCACACCCAGGCCATGATCAGGCGCGGCTATCCCGAAGCCGCCGCGCGCATCCAGGAGCTGTTCCTGGCCGGCCGCAAGGACGAGGCCACCGCGGCCGTGCCCGACGAGTACATCGACGAGCAGCACCTCATGGGTCCGCCCGAGCGCATCCGCGAACGCTGGTCGCGCTGGCGCGATTCCGGCCTCACCATGCTGAGCGTGACGCAGCCCACCGATGAGGCCCTGGAACTGGTCGGCGGGTTGATTGGAAAGTAAGGCAACAAAGCAACGAAGCAACAAGCTCAACCGCGCCGTGGTGCCGCTCTTGGCCATGCCGGCCAACAAGGCCAAGATCCTGGAACTCTCGGGCTTCGACGCCGGCGGCTCCGCCCCCGAGGAACTGCGCGCGCAGCAAGGCCGAGCGCGATTTGTACGTGCAGGCGGCCACGCTGATGAAACTGCAGCCGCAGTGAGCGATTAGCAGAGAACCGGGCTTAGGGTTTGCCGGCGTAGGGCCGCGCGTCCAGCGCCGGCAGGGTTGCCTGCAGTTCCGCCGCCAGCGCGCGCGGCACCGGTACCGGAAATTCCAGAAGCTGCTGCGCCATGCCCTTGGCGTTGGGATCGACGCGGCGCGAGGCCAGGCCGCCGCCGTCGAGCGACTCGTGCACCACGAAGTTGAGCGCGGCGAAGCCGGGCAGGTAGTAGCGGTCCACTCGCCGCGCGGCATCTGCGGAGAAGGTGTGCGCGTACCACCGCGCCACGGCGTCGGGGCTGAGCGCGCGCGCGATGTAGGGCAGCCAGTCGTGGCGGCGCGCGATCACACCCACGTTGAACAGGTCGCCCTTGTCGCCGCTGCGCGCCCAGGCGAGGGCGATGAGAGGGACGGGTTCGGGGTCCGCTTCCAGCGCGGGGGTGGCGGGCAGGGCGGGGCGCTCGATCATGGCGGGCTTGAAGCCGCCCGGTCCGGGACCGAGCCTGGCCGTTTCGTTGCCCAGCGTCACGCTCACCGACAGCGCGCTCTTGTCCAGCAGGAAGGAGAACAGCCGCCCCACCTGCTCGACCGCCGAGCCGATGTCCTTGGCCTTGCCCACGGACATGGACACGCTGGCCGCGCGGTGCTCGCGATCGAACACCGCGATGGCCTCGCGCTTGTCGTGCTCCACGGAAATGCGCGCCACCACTTCGCGCGCCTGGCGCGCACGGGTATGGGGCCCGAATGACGCTTCGCCGCCGAGTATTTCAAGCCCCACCGCTTTCCACGCACCCAGGCCGCGCTCGGCCAACATGCGATTGGTGCGGTCGATGAGCGCGCGGCTCTGGCGCTCGGCCTTGGCCACGGCCTCGATTCCGATCACCGGATGCAGCACGGTGATGCGCCACGCGTCCTCGTAGGTGAGGCACACCTTGTAGGTGTCTGTGGGCGCGCGGCCGATGACGTTGCTCACGGCCACGCGGTCCGGGCCCTGCTGCGCCAGCTTGATGGCGCTGAAGTCGCAAGT
>DATNCF010000267.1:0-3635 GCA_035571675.1 Burkholderiales bacterium
CAAGGTGAACAGCGGGCAGATCGCCGTGCTGGGCGGCCTCATCCTCGACAGCGCCACGGACAACGAGGACAGCACGCCCGGCCTCAACCGCATTCCGGTGGTGCGCAACCTGTCCGGCAGCACGACCAAGATTTCGCAAAAAACCGAGCTGGTCGTGTTCATCCGCCCCATCGTGGTCAAAGACGCCAGCATCGACGGCGACTTCCGCGCCTATCGCAGCTACCTGCCGGACGAGGATTTCATGGCGCGGCCCAATCCCGGCAAGCCGGTGGTGAACTAGGCCATCATGAGCCTGCTGCTCGATGCGCTGAAGAAGGCCGAACTGGCCAAGCGCGCCTCGCAAGGCGGGGCGGGCGAGCCTCCCGCGCCCTCCAGCGCGGCCCCCGACATCGACCTCACCGGCGAGATGCCGGGCGCCGATCCCCACGACAGTCCACCCGTGGTCACGCGCGAATCCCTGCCGGACATCTCGTCTTCGCTGGAAATCGTCTCGCCCGAGCCGAGCCCGCCGCAAGGCGCGCAGGCCGCCGCGGTCGACCCCCCAACGGCCGCCCCGGCCGCGCCGCAGGACTGGGGCCTGGCCGAGGAACAGCCCTCGGCCCCGCCGGCCCAGGACTTTCCGGGCGGCGCGGCGTTCGGCGGCGGCGATGACCGCCGCGCAGCGCAGCAGGTGTTCCAGGCCAAGGAAGTGAATTACAACCCGCGCCGGCCCTTCTACATCACGGTGGGCGTGCTGCTTGCCTGCGGCGCCGGGTACGCGGGGTATGTGTGGTGGCAATTGCAGCCGCACTACATCACCAACACGTCCGCCGTGCAGACGGCCAAATCCTCCGCCCCGGCCGAGGCGCCGACGTCGCAGGCCGCTGTGCCACAACCCGCCGCGGCACCCGCGACGCCGCAAGCCGGTTCGCCCGGCGCGCCGGCCGCGGTCGGTCCCACGGCAACTGGAACGGCGAGCGCGGCGGGCAATGCCGCACCGGCAACAGGCGGCACGCCGGCCACAGGCTCCGCTCCGTCTTCCGCATCCACGCGCGCGGCCTCCACCGGCACTGCGGCCGGCGCCGCGCCCGGCACACCGTCGTCCGCGGCCGAGGCACGCCCGGCGCGCAACGCGGAGCGCGCCGCCGGCCGCGGCGAAAGCGATGCGGCCCGGCCTGTCGGCGACGGCGCGGCGCCCAGAACATTCCGGCCGGCCCCGCGCGGCGACCTCGGCGCCATCAGCGTGTCGCCGGCGGCGCAGGGCATCGATCCCCTGTCGCAGCAGGGTTACGACGCCTTCCAGCGCGGCGACCTGGCACAGGCGCGCGACAGCTATCAGCGCATGCTGCAACGCGACCCGAACAGCCGCGACGCGCTGCTCGGCCTCGCCGCCATCGACCTGAAAAGCGGCGACCTGGGCACCGCGCAGGCGCGCTACCTGCGGCTGCTGGAACTGGATCCGCGCGATGGCTACGCCCTCGCCGGCATGGCGGCGCTGAACGGCGCGGTGGACCCGGTGCAAAGCGAAAGCCGCCTGAAAACGCTGATCGCCGCCCAGCCCGAAGTGCCCGATCTGCACTTCGCCCTGGGCAACCAGCTCGCGGCGCAAAAGCGCTGGCCCGAGGCCCAAGGCGCCTATTTCAAGGCCTTCAGCATGGATTCCGGCAACCCCGACTACGCCTTCAACCTGGCGGTGAGCCTGGACCAGATGCACCAAGCGGGGCCGGCGCTGGACTATTACCGCAAGGCCCTGGCGCTCGCCGCCGCGCGCTCCGCTGCCTTCGACAAGGCGCAGGCAGGCCGGCGCGTCAAAGACCTTTCGCGCTGACGCCCGGTCGCGGCACAATCCCCCCATGAGCGCCACGCGCAATCCTGCCCAGGCGGCCCAGGCCATGGCGCCGCCGGCCAAACGCCACATCGGGCAGATACTCATCGCCCAGGGCATCCTCACCGAGGACCAGCTGCGCATCGCTTTGCTGGAGCAGCTCAAGACCAACCAGCCGGTGGGCAAACTGCTGGTCAATCTCGGTTTCGTGTCCGAGGCCACGCTGCGCGACGCGCTGTCGGAAAAGCTCGGCCTGCAGCCGGTGGACCTGTCGCAGATCGTGGTTGACTCGGGGGCCCTCAAGCTGGTGCCGCGCGACTTCGCGCGCCGCCACAACATCTTCCCCATCGCCCTCGACCGCGAGGCGCGCCGCCTGATCGTGGCGCTGTCCGACATCAACAACGTGGTGGCGCTGGACCAGGTGCGGGCGCAGTTTCGCGGCGAGATCGACATCGAGACGCGCCTCGCCGGGGAAACCGAGATCGCGCGCGCCATCGAGCAGTACTACGGCCACGATTTCTCCATCGACGGCATCCTGCACGAGATCGAGACCGGCGAGGTGGACTACCAGAGCCTGCAGGCCTCGGGCGACGCCTACTCGCAGCCGGTGGTGCGGTTGATCGCGGCGCTGCTCGCCGACGCCGTGGAGCGCGGCTCCTCGGACATCCACTTCGAGCCCGAGCAGAACTTCCTGCGCATCCGCTACCGCATCGACGGCGTGCTGCGCCAGATCCGCAGCCTGCACAAGACCTACTGGCCGGCCATGGCGGTGCGCATCAAGGTGATGGCGAAAATGAACATCGCCGAGACGCGCGCCCCCCAGGACGGGCGCATTTCGCTCACGCTCACGGGACGGCCGGTGGACTTCCGCGTCGCCTCGCAGGCCACCACGCACGGCGAGAACGTGGTGCTGCGCATTCTCGACCGCCAGAAGGGCATCGTGGCGCTGGACGCCCTGGGACTGGAAGCGAGCCAGCTCGGGCTGCTGAAGAAAATGATCGCCCGGCCCGAGGGCATCATCCTGGTCACCGGCCCCACCGGCAGCGGCAAGACCACCACCCTGTACTCGGTGTTGAACCACATCAACAACGACGGCCTCAACATCATGACCCTGGAGGACCCGGTCGAGTATCCCATGACCCTGATCCGCCAGACCTCGGTGAACGACGCCGCCAAGATGGATTTCGGCAACGGCATCCGCTCGCTCATGCGCCAGGACCCGGACGTGATCCTGGTGGGCGAGATCCGCGACGAGGACACCGCCACCATGGCGTTCCGCGCCGCCATGACCGGCCACCAGGTTTATTCGACCCTGCACACCAACTCGGCCATGGGCGCCATTCCGCGCCTGCTCGACATCGGCATCGTGCCCGACATCATCGCCGGCAACCTGATCGGCATCATCGCCCAGCGCCTGATCCGGCGGCTGTGCCGGCACTGCCGCCAGCCCTACGAGGCGAGCGCCGCCGAATGCCGCATGCTGGGCGTGGCGCCGGAGCGGCCGCACACGCTGTACCGCGCGGTGGGCTGCGACCATTGCGACTACCAGGGCTATAAGGGCCGCCTCGCCATCATGGAAATCCTCAAGATGGACGGCGACCTGGACGAGATGATCGCCCACCGCGCCACGGTGCGCGAACTGCAGAAGACGGCCGTGGCCAAGGGCTTCAAGACCCTGGCCGACGATGGCATACGGCGCACCCTGGACGGATCGACCTCCCTCGACGAACTGGCGCGCCTGGTCGATCTGACAGACCGAATGAAGGAGCTGTCGAGTGCCACAGTTCTTCTACAAAGCCATCGACTCGCGCGGCAAGTCCATCCTCGGCCA
>DATNCF010000268.1:0-4844 GCA_035571675.1 Burkholderiales bacterium
CGTCCTCGGCTTGCGCGCGCGTCTCGGCAACCACCGCCGCCACCGGCTCCCCCTGCCAGCAGGCGCGGTCCACCGCCAGCGCATATTGGGGGGCCGACTTCATCCCGGCCAAGTGGCCCAGCACGGCCACCCAGGGTTTGCAAAGCTTGGCCAAGTCGTGGCCATCGGCCACCGCCAGTACGCCAGGCATGCCGCGGGCAGCATCGCCATTGACCTTGAGGATGCGGGCATGCGCCACCGGGCTGCGCAAGAACACCACATGCGCCATGCGCGGCAATTCGATGTCATCGACGTATTGACCCAGACCCTGGGTCAATCGTTCGATCCCACCGCGTGGCACGGCCTGCCCGATATAGCGAGGATCTTCGGTCACCGGGGCCAATACCGCCGGTTCGTTGGTGGCTGGCTCGAGACTGACAATGTCTCGTTTCATGCCGAGGCCTCCGTGTGGCCGAATGGCGCGGCCTTGCGTTCCTGCAGCACATCACAGATCGCGTCGACGATCGAGTGGTAGCCTGTGCAGCGGCAATAATTTCCCGAGATCCAGTCTCGCACCTCGCCACGGCTCGCGTCCGGCCGCTGTTCCACCAGTTCCTTCGCAGCAACCAGCATGCCTGAGGTGCAAAACCCGCACTGCAGCGCATTACGTTTCACGAAGGCGTGCTGCAAGTCACGGATGACCCCGGTTTCGCTCAGGCCCTCGATGGTCTGAACACGCCCGCCATCTGCCTGGACAGCGAGAGTGAGGCATGCACGCACGACGCGGCCGTTGAGTTCAACCGTGCAGGCGCCACAGACGCCGTGTTCGCAGCCAAGGTGACTTCCCTTGAGACCGAGGTCCTCACGGAGGAAGTCCGCGAGGTGAGTGCGCGGTTCCACGCTGCCCTTGTGCAACTTTCCGTTGACGGTGATGCTGATGGGGTAAAGGTCTGCCATGGGTCGTTCCTCTCTCCTGCCTCAGGCTTGCGAAGTGCCCAGCATTCGCTGAAGCAGCACGCCGGCAAGATGGCGCTTGGTATCGGTGGAATTGGTGAGATCGGAAAAAGGGTCGATCTCAGCCCGGATAGAGGCCACGGCCTCGGCGACATTGATGTCGGCCAGCCCCTTTCCGTTGAGCAGAGCTTCCGTCTTGAGCGCCCTCACGGGGGTGGCGCCCACACCAAAGAGGGCGATGCGGGCGTCATGCAGCGCCGTGCCGGCTCGGCGGGCCGAGGCCGCGATGCCCACGATCGCATAGTCGCCATGGCGGCGCGCAAGCTCCGAGAAGCCCCACCAATGATCGACTTCCGCCACGGGAATCTCCCCGGCGACCAGTACCTCGGCCGGCCGCAGTGCGGTGGTGTACAAGCCCAGGAAGAAATCGTCCGCCGCGATGCGGCGCTCCCCGCCAAGTCCACGCGCCACCACGGTACCGCCGAGTGCGAGCACACAGGCAGGCCACTCGGCCGCCGGATCCGCGTAGGCGATCGAGCCACCCCAGGTGCCGGCGTTGCGTATGGCACGGTGGGCGATGTGGGGAGCCGCCTTGGCCAGCATGGGCGCGTGGCGTGCTACCAGCGGACTGGCCTCAATCTCCGCGTGGGTGACCAAGGCACCAATTCGCAGGTGCTGGTTCTGCACCGAAATTCCGCGCAGCGCATCCAGCCCGGTGATATCAATCACCAGGGCGGGCTCGGACAGCCGCATGTTCAGCGTGGCCATCAGGCTCTGGCCCCCAGCCATCAGGCGAGCGTCGTCACCGTGCTCCTGCAGCAAGTCCAGAACGTGATCGAAGCTGGTGGGTTTGATGTAGTCGAACGCAGCGGCTTTCAAGGCGCACTCCTCGTAAGAAGGGACGCAATCCACACGCCGAAGCCGGTGGACAGAGACCCGAGCAGAAACCAGAGGATGCGAACACGCTCGCTTACCGCCAGGGGCGAAGGTACGGCCGAAACCTTCTGGAGCGGGGATGGGGCGCCGGATACGGGGTGCGCCATCGCCGCCGGCACCGGTGCGATCTCATGGGTTCGTTCGGGGGCTTTGCTCTCGCCGCCCAGCGTCGCATCACGTGCCGGCACCTCTCCCAACTGCTCTTTGAAGGCAGCAAAGAACTGGTTGGCCATCTGCTCGGCCGCAGCGTCGATCAGGCGGCCGCCCACCTGGCCCAGCTTGCCACCCACCGACGCGTGCACGTTGTAGCGCAGGCGGGTTCCGCCATCCTCATCGGACAGTTCCACCTGGGACTGGCCTTTCGCCATGCCGGCCGCGCCCCCCGAACCCTGGAACTGCATCGTGCAGCCTTCGCCGAGCCGCACCTGGTCCATCCGGATCTGGCCCGCGAATCGCGCTCGCACCGGCCCCACCTTGACCATGACGCGCGCCGATTTCTCGGTGGGGCTGATCACCTCGATGCCTTCACACCCCGGAATACACCGAGCAAGGATGTCCGGATCGTTGAGTCCAGCCCACACCTTGTCTCTCGGCGCCGTTAGCCGCATATCGCCAGTGAGTTCCATGCCAATGAATCCTCGGGTTTGTACCGGTGCCTTTGTTTACCAATCGTTCAACAATGGTAATCGTTGATTGACCATCCGGTAAATAGCGTGCCCGTCCAGACAAACCCTGATCAGCTCGCGCCCGCCAAGGAGATGGTTCAGCGGCGGCGCATGGGGGTTGTGGAGCGAGAACGGCAGATCCTGGACGGTGCCATAGCCTTCTTCGCCGAGCGCGGGCTGGATGGCCAGCTGCGTGATCTGGCCAAGAGTATCGGCGTGGCCCACACGCTGCTCTACCACTACTTTCCTACCAAGCAGGCCCTCATCGACCGCGTCTACACCGAGGTGTTCGAAGGCTATTGGCGGTCGGAGTGGGAAGCGGCGCTGGACGACCCCAAGTTGTCGGTGGAGGACAAGTTCACCAATTTCTACAGCGACTACGTCAACAGAGCGCTCACCCGCGATCTCGTCCGCATCCTCGTCTTCTCCGGCCTGACCGACCACACGATCACCGATCGATTTTTCGCGCTGCTGCGAGAGCGCCTGTTTCCACGCCTCATCCGGGAAAGCCGACGCTTCCGGGGCGTGACCAGCTGCGCCAGACCCAGCCAGCGCGAGTTTGAACTGCTGATGTCACTGCACGGCGGTTTTTTCTACGTGTCGATGCGCCGCTGGATTTACGGCCAGGTGGTGCACAGCGAGGATACGCCCACGGCATTCGACGATGCGCTGGTGCGGGACCGCGTGAAGAGCTATTTGATGTCCACCAAGGTTCTGATGGAGCCGACTTCAACGGGGTCATCAGTCCGCCCCGCCGCGCGTTCGCGGCGACATCTTTCATGAGGCGGCCGATGCAATCTTCCAGGATGACTTCAACCGTGGCAATTGATCCATTCAGCAGCCTCATTGAGCTTGGGCGAGGCCTGGCGAATGGGGCATTTACCGCGCTCGACCTGACCTGTTTTTACCTTGACCGCATCGAGCGACTGGACTCGAAACTTCATGCCTTTGTGAGCGTGCACAGCGATCAAGCGATCGCCGCCGCCCGCGCGTCTGACGAGCGACGCATGGCGCACGAGGCTCTCGGTCCCTTGGACGGACTGCCGATCGCGGTAAATGACTTGTGCGAGATCGAAGGAACAATCACGACCTTTGGCTCGGCCGCCTGGGCGCATCGGCGTAGCAATTGCACAGCGGACGTTGTTTCAAAACTCCGAGCGGCCGGCATGGTCATTCTGGGCAAGACCCACATGGTTGAATTCGCATCCGGCGGTTGGGGCACCAACACCCTGATGGGAACGCCCTGGAACCCCTGGGACACCAGGCACCACCGGATTCCCGGGGGATCTTCAAGCGGTTCGGCGGTGGCCGTGGCCGCGGGCCTGGCTCCCGCTGCAATAGGCACCGACACCGGGGGATCGGTACGGGGGCCGGCTGCGTTGAATGGGCTCACGGGTCTGAAGTGCACTGCTGAATTGATCAGCCTGCGCAATAGCCTGCCTCTGTCACCGACTCTCGACTCCATCGGCCCGCTCTGCCGCACGGCGGCCGACGCAGCTCTGCTCACCGCTGTCCTCGCTGATTCGACCGGCGCTGCATGTGGCCTTATGGCTGGCAGCCCTGGGAAAAATGGGCCAGAAATTGAGCTGGGAGCGGCGCGCGTCGTTGTGCTGCGCGAACTTGATTTTCCGATTCCTGTTGAACCTGAAGTTCTGGAGGCTTTCGCCCAGGCACAGGACGTCTTCAGGAAGCTGGGGGTGCAATTCCTTGGCCGGCCTCTTCCATTCCCGCTGACCGATATCGCACGTCGCTACAGCGAGCTGATAGCAGCCGAGGCCTGGCAATTCCATAAGGAGTACATAGAAGATCCGGCGCTGCCGATCGGCCCCGCGGTGCGCGCACGCATCATTGCGGGCAAGGATATCTCCGATTCGCAGTACGAAGAAACGCTGGCGCATCTCAAGGTTACCCGTGCGGCTTGGATTGACTGGATGGCGGATGTCGACGCGTTGATGGCGCCTACCCTCCCGATGGTGGCGTGTCAGGTGGAGGACGTGGATGAGCGGACAGCGCCATTGGGCGCCTTTACCCGGCCAGCAAACTATTTCGGTGCATGCGCGATTTCGCTTCCAGCGGGACTGTCCAGCGCAGGATTGCCAATCGGTTTCCAACTAATGGCAAAGCCATTCGCCGAGGCAAGTTTGCTGGGAATTGCAAAGGCATTTCAGGAACAAACACGCTGGCACTCGCAGGTTCCTGACCTGGCATCCTGTTCATAATAGTGGGCGTCAGACTAAAGGCCAGCGAGCTAATTACGAGGCAGCTTCGCCAGCTCCACCGCCCTGTTCAGACCGTGCAGTAACGTTCCTG
>DATNCF010000269.1:0-15908 GCA_035571675.1 Burkholderiales bacterium
CTTCGGCATCGAGATGAACACCGACCACACCCTCGAGGAAGTGGGCAAGCAGTTTGACGTCACGCGCGAGCGCATCCGCCAGATCGAGGCCAAGGCGCTGCGCAAGCTGCGCCATCCGTCGCGGTCGGAGCGGCTGAAGAGCTTTCTCGACAATAACTGATCGGCAATCCTGGCAATGAACAACGCCCCGCAAGGGGCGTTGTCATTTGTGGCAAAGTATCGGCTCAGGAGGGCAGCGGGAGGCATATGGCGCAGTACGACTACGACCTGTTCGTCATCGGCGCGGGCTCGGGCGGCACGCGCGCTTCGCGCATGGCGGCCGGCTTCGGCGCCAGGGTGGCCGTGGCCGAGGACTACCGCGTGGGCGGCACCTGCGTTATCCGCGGCTGCGTGCCCAAGAAGCTGCTCGCCTACGCCGCGCACTTCGCCGAGGATTTCGAGGACGCGCGCGGCTTCGGCTGGACCGTGCCCGAGGCGCGCTTTTCCTGGCCGGACCTGATCCGCAACAAGAACACCGAGATCGAGCGCCTGTCGTCCATTTACGTGGACATGATCACCAAGGCTGGCGCCAGCATCATGCGCGGCCGGGTCACGCTCAACGATGCTCACAGCCTTTCCGTTGCCGGCAAGACCGTCACGGCAAAGAACATCCTGGTCGCCACCGGCGGCCGGCCGACGCTGCCGGTCATCCCCGGCATCGAACACGCCATCACCTCCAACGACGCCTTTGAACTGGCCGAGCTGCCGCGCCGCGTGGTCATCGTCGGCGGCGGCTACATCGCGGTGGAGTTCGCCGGCATTTTCCACGGCCTGGGGTCGGAAGTGACCATCGTGCACCGCAGTGACGAACTGCTGCGCGGTTTCGACGCCGACGTCCGCTCTCACCTGCACGAAGAACTGGCCAAGAAGGGCATCCGCATCCTGCTGCACAGCGAAGTGGCTTCCATCGCCCAGGCGGCAAGGACCGGCCCGGGCCCCATCCAGCTCACCACCCACCTCAAGCGCGCCGCCGGCGAGGCGGCCGGTGCCGCGCTCACGGCCGATGCGGTGATGTTCGCCACCGGGCGCCACGCCAACACCGCCAACATGGGCCTGGCCGAAGCGGGCGTGAAACTGGACGAGAACGGCGGCGTGGTGGTGGATTGGTTCTGCCGCTCCAGCGTGGAGAACATTTTCGCCGTGGGCGACGTCACCCACCGCATCGCGCTCACCCCTGTCGCCATTCGCGAGGGCGCGGCCGTGGCTAATACCCTCTTCGGCGGCGCGCCAACGCCCGTGGACCATGACAACATCCCCTCGGCGGTGTTCAGCCAGCCGCCGGTGGGGGCGGTGGGCCTGTCCGAAGAAGCGGCGCTCGAGCGCCACGGCGCGGCGGAAATCTACAAGACCGCTTTTCGCCCCCTCAAGGCCACGCTCTCCGGCCGCCACGAGCGCACCATGATGAAGCTGGTGGTCGAGCCGGTGTCGCAGCGGGTGGTCGGCGCCCATATGGTGGGCCCCGAGGCGCCGGAGATCATCCAGGGCATCGCCATTGCCGTGAAGGCCGGGCTGACCAAGAAGCAGTTCGACATGACCGTGGGCATCCACCCCACGGCGGCCGAGGAGTTCGTCACCTTGCGGGACAAGCGCATCGTGACCCGGTGACCGAGGGCTTCGGGCGAAGCCGATATAATCGCCCGGTCGCCCCGTCGCCCGGTCGGTTAGGTCGGCGGCAGACGGGCCTATAGCTCAGTCGGTTAGAGCAGAGGACTCATAATCCTTTGGTCCCTGGTTCGAGTCCAGGTGGGCCCACCAACATTCAAGGACTTAGCTTTCGCTGGTCCCTCCTTCTTCGGCGGTTGTGCCAAATTTGTGCCGCCAAGCAAGCCGGCGACCGTCTCAGCATGCTGCTTCAACTGCGCTGGCGCCAGATGCGCGTAACGCCGGACCATGCTCTCGGATTCCCAGCCGCCCATGTCCTGTAACACATTTAACGGCGTGCCGTTTTGAGCGTGCCAGCTTGCCCAGGTGTGCCGCAGATCGTGCCAGAGGTCGGCGTCGGCAAGCACGACACCGGCTCGTTCCAGTCCGGACAGCAGGCCGATCTGCCATGCAATGCCGGCGACGCCTCCGCCCGACGGCACCAGCGCCCGCCCGCCAAGGGTGGATGTCGCCGCGTTCATGCGTTGCTCAAACCAGCACTTTGCCGGGGTTCATGATCCCGGCCGGATCCAGCGCGCGCTTGAACGTGCGCATCAGGCGCAGTTCGGTTGGGGATTTGTACCGCGCGACCTCGTCGCGTCGCAGGACGCCCAGCCCATGTTCGGCCGAAATCGAGCCGCCATGCCGGACCACGATGTCGTGCACCATGGTGTTCAGGGGCCGCTCCAGGGCGAGGAACTCCGCCGCGAACTCCGCGCCGGTTCGACCCGCCGGCGGTGAGATGTTGTAGTGGAGGTTGCCATCTCCGAGATGCCCGAAGACCATGGGCCTCACGTCGGGAAAGTGGGCGGCGACCGATTTCGATATGTCTTCCACGGCTTCGGCGACGCCGGAAATCGGCACGGCGATGTCGTGCTTGATGGCCTGGCCCTCGGCGGACTGCGCCTCGGAAATATTCTCGCGCAATCGCCACAGGTCAAGCTGCTGCTGGGTCGAGGCCGCGATCACGGCATCGGATATCAAGCCTTTTTCCAGGGCCGATTCGAGCATGGCCTCCATCGTGGATTGCATGGCGGCTTCATCGCCATCGCCGGAAACTTCGACCAGCATGTACCAAGGGGATCCGGCGGGGAGCGCGCGGCGGGACCCGGGTATGTGGCGCAGCACCAATGCCACGCAGGCCTCCGACAGGAGTTCAAGCGCGTTGACTTGGCCGCCGGCTGCGGCCTGGGCCAGGTGCAGGAATTCCTGCGCCGCCAGCGCCGTGGGCACCGCGGCGAACGCGACGCCTTTTGCGGCCGGCCTTGGATAGAGCTTCAGCGCCGCCGCGGTAATGATGCCGAGCGTGCCTTCCGCCCCGATGAACACGTCCCGCAGGTGATATCCGCTGTTGTCCTTGCGCAAGGTGCGCAGGCCGTCCCATATTTCTCCGTCGGATGTGACGACTTCCAGGCCAAGGCACAAGTCGCCGGCGCTGCCATAGCGCAGCACGTGCACGCCGCCCGCGTTGGTCGAAAGGTTTCCCCCAATGGTGCAACTGCCTTCGGCGGCCAGGCTGAGGGGAAACAGCCGGTCGGCCGCGGCCGCTTCGTCCTGGACCTGCCGCAGGGTGCAGCCGGCCTCGGCGATGAGCGTGTTGTTGCCCGGGTTCATGGCCCGAACCTTGTTCAGTCGCGCCGTCGACAGCACCAGGGCGCGTCCGGTCTCGTCCGGGATGCAGCCTCCGGACAGGCCGGTATTGCCTCCCTGGGGCACCACCGGGACCAGACGCTCGGCGCACCATCGCACCACGCTGGCCGCGTCGTGGGCTGTCTCGGGCTGGGCGACCGCGATGGCGCGTCCCGTCCAGCGGCGGCGCCAATCCGTGAGAAAGGGCGCCATGTCGGGTGCGTCTGTCAGCAGTCTCCCGGCAAAGGCGTTTCTCAGGGTGGCGAGGTCCGGGCGTTCCATGGGCAACGATGGGGCAACCCGTATGTCTCTAGGGCCGCCGCAGAGGATCGTCGCCGTTCCAATCCTTCGCAGCGGCGCGGATTCTGGCAAAGAACGCCAGGGCGGCCGGGTCGGGTTTCATGATTTCCACCATGGTTCCCGGCCCGCCGAGTGTGTCGACATAGATGATCTCGGCCGCTCCGCCCCGCAACGTCCCTTCCTGCAAGACCTCGGCGCCGGCCGCGGCGCATAGCCCGCGGGCTGCCGCCATGTCCGCGGTCAGCACGCAAACATGGTGCAGGCCTTCGCGGCCCTGGTGGCGCCAATCCGAATAGATGGAAGGCGCGTCGTTGTACTGGCGGATGAGTTCGATCTGCAGGTCGCCCCAATGTCCCATCGCAGCCGAAAAGTCGACGTCCGGGGCGGGTTGGCCGCGATAGCGCAGGCCTTCCATTTTCACGTGTTCCAGCAGGAAAAACGGGCCGGCGCCCATGGTCTCGACCCAGAAGCGCAAGGCCGAGTCGAAATCCGCCGGAACGAAAGCCAGTTGGGTGATGGGCCCCAGCGAGGCGAATGTTCGCGCAAGACCCTGCCTGCCGATGTTTTTCATGGTTTCAAGACCCAGGGTGACCAGCCGCGTTAGTCTCGCACATCGATCAAAAATTTGCTATAAAAGGGCTGTGCAGCTTGTTTTCAGCCGCGTATGCAGGGCGGCTCGGATGCGAACACCTCGCTGGCAGCTATAAAAGCGCTTGGCGTAAAGGAGCCCCTTAGAAAAAGGGTGGAATACAGATTACAAGCCGGTCAGCTTGTTTTGTGTCGACCGGGGAGAAATCGCCGCAGGTCCGTAGAGCGAACCAAGGAGGTCCATCATGACAACGGGTATCAGCCGGCGTCAATTTCTGCGGGCCGGCGCATTGGGCGCGTCCGTACTGGGTTTTGGCACGTTCAAGGAGGTGCTGGCCCAAAGCGGGCCGATCCGCATCGCGGCCATTTTGCCGCTGAGCGGCCCGGCCGCCATCGTGGGAACCAACGCGCGCATCGGCTCCGATCTCACCGCCGAGGCGATCAACAAGGCCGGCGGCGTGTTCGGCCGCCCCATCGAGCTGGTGTACCTGGACGACAAGAGCCGCCCCAATGACGCCATCGCCGCGGCGCGGGAGGCGGCCAGCGCCAATCTGCACCTCTGGGGCGGCGGCCTCCAGTCCGTGAACGTGTTGGCCCTGCTACCCGTGCTGGCATCGTCCAAGAGCGTGCTCGTGACGGGCGGCGCCAGCGCCAACCCGCTCACGCACGAATCGTTTTCCCCCAATCTCTTTCCCGGCATCGAATCGGACTACCAGCGCGCGCGCGGCATGGCGCGAATCGCCGTCGAAAAGTTTCCGAACGTGCTGAAGTGGGGCGGCGTGGTCACCGAGACCACCGGATACATCGACACCTACAAGATGTTCGCCAAGTACCTGGCCGAATACCATGCCGCCAAGGGCCGAAAAGTGACCTTCGCCGAGCCCATCATCGTCAAGTTCAACACCGCCGACTTCAGGGTGCAGGCCTCGGAACTCACCGGTTCAGGCATCGAGGGCCTGTTCAGCCTGGTGGTCGGCGGCGACGGCATAACGTTCTGGAAACAGGCGCGCACGTTCAATCTCGGCCGCGAGCTCAAGGCCGTAATCGATCAGACCATCGACATTTCCGTGGCCAAGGTCCTGAGAAAAGACATGCCGGCGAACATCTGGAGCCTGGTGTCGTGGTACCACGGCCTCTATCGGGACAACCCGCTGGTGCGCGATTTTTATGAGGCCTACGTGGCGAAGACCAACGATCGGCTTCCCTCAGGCTTCGTGCAGTACGGAAACACTTTTGTCGCCGGATTGGCGGCCGGCCTGCGGGCGGCCAAGAACGCGGCCGATGAGGAGAGTTTCATACGCGCCCTCGAAGGGCAGCGGTTCGAGACCGTCAAGGGACCGGCCGTTTTTCGCAAGGAGGATCACCTCTACCTGTCGGACATCAATTTCGTCCAGTACGCGCCTTCCGACGACGAGCAGGGCTTCCGGATCGTGGATTCGTTCAAGGTCGCCGGCGCGGAGATGGCTTTGCCGCCGTCACCCGGCAAGCCATATCAAATCTAGCCTGCCGGCGTCGCGCTATTTTGCCCAAGGACGCGGGCGCGGCTTGCCGGTTGCGGCCAGCACCGCCGCATCGATCTGGTCCCGGCTGGGGTTGCCGCGCAGGGTCAACCCCCCGTTGATCTGCAGATTCTGGCCGGACATGAAGCACTCGTCGCTGGCCAGCCATACCGCCGCGTCCGCAACGTCCTCCGACGTTCCGATCCGGCCCAGCGGATAGGATTTGAGGTACACGTCCCATAAGCCGGGCAGGGCCTTGGCGCCCGCGGTCATCGGCGTTTCGGTGAGGCCCGGCGAGATCGAATTGGCACGAATGCCGCGCTCCCCGTATTCATTGGCCACGCAGCGAATGACGTGGTCGATGCCGGCCTTGGTTCCCATGTAGGCGGCGTGATCGTTGAGCATGATGGAAGCGGTCGCGGAGCTGATCTGGATCAGCGAGCCTCCGCGCCCCATCACGGCGAGCATGGCCTGGAAGAAGAAGAAGGGCCCGATAAACTGCAAGTCGGTCATTTTGCGCAACTCATCCTCAGTGGTCAGGTCGAAGGGCTTGAGCAGCCCCCATCCGGTCGCGTTGATGGCGATGTCGACATGGCCGAGCCGCTCGCGGGCGGTGCCGGCGAGCGCAAAGACCTCGTCGCGCCGGGTGATGTCGCAGATCGCGGCGTGGCCGCCCAGTTCGCCCGCGAGCTTCTCGAGTTCCTCGCGGTGGCGCCCGGCCACCAGCACTTGCGCGCCCTCGCGCTTGAATCGCCGCGCGATGACTTGCGCCATGTTGCCGCGCCCCGCCGCCCCCAGTATCACTGCCGTCTTGTTTTCCAAGCGCGCCATGGCCGCCTCCGTGAAAAAAACAGTCTATTGGGACGGTAATGTACCGAACAGGCGCCGTCAAGGAGCCGTGCCGCCAGCGGCTACCCACTGAATGGCGTTCCTTACCAGCCGCCTGTAATAGGGACTCTCGTACACGCTCGGCCCGTCGCCCGGCTGCAGGTAGACCACGCGGCTGTTGAGCGCTTGCTTGGTCCAGCCGATCAGGTTCGAGCCGGGAGAGTGCTCCCAGCCCGCGTTGTCGAACATGCGGCCATGGGACACCGCCAGTTCGGCCGAGAAGAAATGGTCGCGCACGAAGGCGTGCTCGGCGCGCAGCAGCGGGGTGACGTCGTCTTCGAACACCTCGTACAGGTATAACTCGTCGGTCAGCTCGAATCGCTCGGGAAGGCCTTCCAGGACGGGATGCCGCGGAGCCACGCCGCGCGCGCTGTAGCGGACGCCGTGCCGATAACCCGAGTCCTTTCGAGGCGCGCCGCGCAGCGGGCCGGACTTGTACAGGAACCGGCCGCCAAGGTACTCCGCGTACTCCGGCCAGGCCGGCCACGCCGCAATGGCGTGATGCAACGCAACAACACCCTTGCCCTGTTGCAGCAGGCGCCTGAATCCCTCCCTGAGTTCGCGCGGAGGCTCGACGTACCCGGGCCGAGCAGGCGCCTGGGCACGGAAATCCAGGCCCGGCATGTCATACAGCACCAGGGCGTCGAAGCCCGCCATGGCCTCGGGATTCATCAACAGCCCCGCGGCCGGCTGGTCCACGAGGCTTGCCGCCATGCCGTCCATTTCCTCGAACACGGCGGCGAACGCCTCGCGGTCGAACGGATGGCCCTTGACCGCGACCAGGACGCTGAGTGGTTCGCCGTACTTGATGTGCTTGGTCATGCCTCATCCCCCGGGTTCCAGTGTCTCACATCACCAACAAACAAGCTACACAGCTTGTTTTTTTCGCCGTCTGAAGGATAATCGCGGGCATCGGGTAAAAGGCCATGCCGTTGCAGGAAGGTGAGATGCGCAATACAAACCGCCAATGGTTGATCAATGCCCGACCGACGGGCCGTCCCTTGCGGGACGATGACTTCAAGTGGGTGGAGACGGAGGCGGCGTCGCCCCAGGAGGGGCAGGTCCTCGTGCGGGTGCTGTATTTGGGTTTCGATCCCGCCCAGAAGGGGTGGATGGAAAACGCCGGCGGATACGTCGCCCCCACCCGGATCGGCGATGTTATGCGGGGACGGGGTATCGGCGAAGTGATCGAGTCGCGTTCGGAACAGTTCAAGCCGGGGGACAAGGTGACCGGCATGATGGGCTGGCAGGACTACGCTGTTGTGAACGACTCAACCCTGGTCCTTGTCGAGCACGAAGAGTTTCTGACGGCCTACCTCGGGGTCCTTGGCAGCACCGGATTGGCGGCCTATTTCGGGCTGCAGAGGGTCGGCAAGCCGCTTCCCGGCGATACGGTGGTGGTCACCGGCGCGGCCGGAGCGACCGGTTCGGTGGTCGGGCAACTCGCCAGAATCGGCGGATGCCGCGTGGTCGGCATTGCCGGCGGCCCCGAGAAGTGCGCATGGCTGGTCGATGGCCTGGGCTTCGATGCCGCGATCGACTACAAGGCCGGCGCGGTCGCGAAGCAGCTGGCGCGCCACGCTCCGGACGGCATCGATGTGGCCTGGGACAATGTGGGCGGGGACCTGCTCAACATCATGCTCGCACAGCTCGCTATGCGCGCGCGGGTGGTTGTTTGCGGCGGAATCAGCCGCTACCAAGCCGACCGCCTCGCGCCCGGACCGGAAAATTACTTCAACCTGATCTACAAACGCGCGTCCATGGAGGGCTTCCTCCTCGGCGACTTCGCCGCCGATTTTCCGCTCGCGCGGCGGCGCCTCGAAGGGTGGCTGCGCGCAGGAAAGCTCAGGCACAGGGAAGACG
Organism: Burkholderiales bacterium; assembly: GCA_035571675.1. GTDB lineage: Bacteria > Pseudomonadota > Gammaproteobacteria > Burkholderiales > SG8-39 > CAIYPG01. Next base: position 8,448 of record DATNCF010000269.1, read on the forward strand.
TGCAGCACGGCCTGGAGAACGCGCCGGCGGTGCTGGGGCGGCTCTTTCGTGGAGCGAACATCGGCAAGCAACTGCTCAAGGTGGCCTGAGACCGGCACCCCCGATCTTTTTCAAAAAAGGAGAGGTCACGGACACGTTTGATGTGCTCGTGCTGGGAACGGGAGCCGCGGGACTGACCGCCGCCGGTCGTAGTCCTCCACTGACCCGCGGCGCCCTGCCTAAAGCTTCAACGCGACTCCCGGCGTCGGCAGAGGTGCGTTCGGCTCGTCGGGCGTGGTTACGGCGTCCACCGCGGCCCAGCCCGGCTCGGCGTCGCGCGGAACGAATTTAACGTAGCTGAGCGAGGCCAGCATCTGGTGGTCTTCTTTGCGGTAGTGGATGGGCCCGCGGATGCTCTTGATCTTGATGGTCTCCAGCGCCTCGATCACCTTGGGGGTCTCGGTGCTGCGCGCCGCGCGCATGGCCTCCACGTAGGCTTGCACGGCATTGTGCGAAATGATGCACAGTGGGTGGGCCACCGGCGAGCCGGACTTCGCGCCGAAGGCCTTGTGCAGTTCGAGCAGAAGCGGATCGTCGCCCAGCGTGAGCGGGTAGTACACCTTGGACATGACGTTGGCCGGAAGGTTGCGCTTGAGGGCCAGGGGCAGGTCGAGCGCCATGGAGTAATCCGCGAACACCTTGATCTTCTTGTCCAGCCCGAATTGCCGCGCCTGCTGGAAGAAGGTCACGCCGTCGCTGCCGAACATGGCGTTCATCAGCCCTGTGGCCTGCGAGTCCATCAATCCCGAAAGCTGCGGCCTGAAGTCGGGCGTGCCGAGCTTGGCCACGATGGGGTCAAGCAGGGTGATTTTCCTGCCCGCCTCGGCGTAGGCCCGCGTCAGCATGGTCGAGAACACGTTCCAGATGGTGAGTTGCGCCGACAGATCGGTCAGCGCGGCTGTCCACACGGTGACGTCGGGATAGCGCTGCGCCAGCACCTTTGTGTAGGAGCGCGAGGTGATGTAGTTGTTCGGCGAAGCCTGGAAGACATTGCGCATGAAATTCTCGTGCGTGAAGCGCTCATCCGCCGACCCGGTAATGGTCATGATCATGTTGTATTCGGTCAGCAGCGGATAGGCGGCCATGCCGTTGGCCGTCAGGGGAGGGCCGACGATGAGGTTGATTTTTTGGCCCGCCATTTCGCGCACCACCGCGGCGGTCTGGGTGGGGTTGGCCTTGTCGTCGAAGGGAACGATTTCGATCTGCCGGCCGAGCACGCCGCCGGCGCGGTTGGCCTGCGCCGCGGCGACTTGGGCGCCGATCAGCAGCGGCTCGCCCACCGATTGGGCCGGTCCGCTGAGGGGCGCGGTCAGCGCGATCTTGATCGGATCCTGTTGTGCCCAGGCCACGCGGCCGACGGCCGCGCCGGCCAATGCCGCCGATGCGCCCTTGAGAAACCGGCGCCTTTGTTTTGATGTCGTCTTCATGGTCTCCTCCTCGGTTTATGACCCCGGCAAACATATCTACGGCGTGCGCGGACGCCCAGAACATGGGCGGGCGACCCCCCCAGCAGGATTGATGGCCGGTTTGCCGCCGGCGGCGTAAAACAAGCTAAGTGGCCGGTAATGTACCGACACAATGAGCAGCGGTCAACGCAGCCCATCGCGGTGTGTCACCGATATCGGGCGAGGAGCGTTCGCTGCAATGCAACATGTCGGGGAAACGGCAATCCTAGAGTGAGCGGAACGGGCGAGGACAAGCTTACGCAGGCGCACGGCATGGCGGCGTCAGCCGTGCGGCGTTTGCGACGGGGTGAACTGCGTTTGTAAAAACCGGGCTGGACAGCTTGTAATCGTTGACAGACGTTGCGCGGTCCTTCAATAATGATCCATCCGTCCCGGCCGTTCAAATCGCCGCCGCCTAGGCCACCCCCCGGAGGTGCAATGCAGCAGGAGCAGAGCCTGATTCGCGAGTTGCTCGACAAGCAGGCCTGCGCCGAACTGGTGTACACGCTGGCCCGCGGCATCGATCGCATGGACGAGGAATTGATCCGCTCGGTCTTTCATGCCGATGCAGTCGTGGATTTCGGGCATTTTCGGGGCACGGCCGGCGAGTTCGTCCGCTGGGTCATGGCGCTGTTGCCCTCGATGAAGAGGACGCAGCATTGCATCTGCAACCAGTTGATCGAGGTGCGCGGCGACGTGGCGCATGGAGAAAGCTATGTAGTCGCGGTGCACGACATGGCGGGCGACAAGGACATGACCATGACTTTCGGCGGCCGCTACATCGACCGTTTCGAGCGCCGGAACGGGGTGTGGAAGAACGCGCGGCGCGTCGTGGTTTCGGACTGGACGTCGCTAGTCCCGTCCACCGATTCCTGGGACCGGTCGCCGGCGGCGCCGCGCATTTTCGGCCGCCGGGACCGCGAAGACCCGTCGTACCGGCGGTGATCCATCAGTGTCATTGCATCGAAGGAGAGTTTCATGGGTGGTAGCGACGCCATTGCGCGCAGGATAGGGATAGACCAGAGCAAGGCGCCGGAGCCGCCGCTGTCGGACAGGCCCATCGACCCGGCGCGCTACTACAACCGCGATTTCTGGAAGCGCGAGTGGGACAAGATGTGGACGCGCACCTGGCAGATCGCCGGCCTGGTGCGGCAACTGCAAAAAAAGGGCGACTTCATCAGCACCGACTTCGGGCCGGAAACAATACTGTGCACGCTGGCCGACGACGGAAGGATCCGCGCCTTTTACAACGTCTGCCAGCACCGCGGCATGCTGCTGGTGGGCGAGGAGCACGGTTGCGCAGCCAATGCGAGGCTGGTGTGCCCCTACCACGGCTGGACTTACGACATGCAGGGCAAGCTGCGCAGCGTCCCGGACGTGCCCGATTTCAAGCAGGGCAATCCCTGCGGCAAGCGCAACCTGGTGGAAATCCCCTGCGACACGTGGGGAGGGTTCGTGTGGTTCAACATGGACCCGGCCTGCGCGCCGCTGCGCGACTACCTTTCTCCGGTCGCGCAGCAGATGGAAGCGTATCCGCTGGAGCAGATGGTACGCACCCTGTGGGTGACCATCGAGGGCGACTGGAACTGGAAGCTGGTGCAGGACAACTTCAACGAGTCCTACCACGTTCCGTTCCTGCACCCGCACCTCAAGTACGTGCTCGAGTATTCCTACCGCTATTCGCAGTTCGACCTCTATCCGGGCGGGCACTGCCGCATGCTCATGCCCGGAGGCTCGCCCTCGAAACTGGTGCAGGGCGGCGAGGAGGAAACCCTCACCGCCATGACCGAACCCCTCAAGTACTGGGACCTCGATCCCGAGGACTTCCGCGGCCGCACCCAGGACATCCGCGAAGCGCTGCGCAACAACCGCCGGCAGCTCGGCGAGGCCAAGGGGTTCGACTTCTCCGGGTACGACGATGCCATGCTGACGGACAACTGGCATTACACGATGTTCCCGAACCTTGCCTTCAGCCTCAAGCCGGACGGCAACATTTTCACGCGCGCCCGGCCTCACCCCAGCGACCCCGAGAAATGCTACTTCGACATGTGGTTCATGAACCTCTTTCCGAAGGGCGAGACCCGCTATTGGTGCCACAGCCTGCGCACCTGGCTGAACCTGGACGAGGCGGTGCCGCACCAGCGCGGCAAGTTCGGCGAATGCGAGCTGGGGCCGACCATCGAAAGCGACGCGCGCGTCTGGAGCGCGGTGCAAAAGGGCCTGCATTCGCGCGGCTACCAGGGCGACTACCTGGCCTGGCAGGAGCGGCGCGTGCGGTTCTTCCACGACGTGCTCGACGGCTACATGGAGAAGTAGGCCGGAACGGCGGTCCCGGTCCGGGCGGCCGGCGCGACATTAAAACAGGCGACACGGACGGTAATGTGCGGCTGACAGGGCGCCGGGCGGGTGTCGGGGTCCACGCGGGCTTCTGTGCGCCAAGCGGCCCCCGCCGCGAACGGCGGCCGGTAAAAACAGGCTATAAAGACTGTTTTGTTGACATGAACCGGCGATTGCCTGAATAATGCCGCCAGGAGCGGCGCCTGTTCCAATGCGGCAACGGCAGGCGCCGGACGATGACAACGTCGGGAGGAGGAGGAAGGATGAAGCTTTCGCGTCGTAATGTATTGCGCACCGCGGCCGCGGGCGCCGGAGCGCTGGCGCTTGGGAACTGGACAAGCGCCTTTGGCCAATCGAATCCGATCCGGATCGGCGTGATTCTCCCGTTGAGCGGTCCGGCGTCCCTGCTGGGCAACGATTTCCGCACCGGGGCGGAGATTGCCGCCGCCCAGTTGAACCGGGCGGGCGGCGTGCTGGGGCGGCAGGTCGAGCTGGTTTTCCGCGACGACAGGGCGAACCCGAACGACGCCATCGCCGCGGCTCGTGAACTGACCGGTTCGGGCATCAACCTGCTGGTGGGCGGCCTGCTGGTCGGCCCGACCCTGGCGACGGTGCCGGTGCTTCCGCAGCTCAACGCCGTGTTCATCACGGTCGCCACCATCACGATGTCGCTCACGCACGAGAATTTCGTGCGCAACGCGTTCCGCGTTTCCGACAACGACTACGAGCAGTTGCGCGCCATCGTCCGCCTGGCGGTCGAGAAGTTTCCCAATGTCACCTCCTGGGGCTGCGCGCTGTATGACCTGCAGGCGTTGACCGACAGTTGGGCGCTGTTCAAGAAGCTCTTGCCGGAGGCTTACTCCAAGATCGGCAAGACCGTCAGCTTCGTCGAGCCGATTCCGGCCAAGCTGGGGGTGGGCGACTTCAAGAACCAGATCAACGCGCTCATGAATTCTCCCGCCGAGGGGCTGCTCTCGATGGTGTTCGGGCAGGATGGCATCACCTTTTTCCAGCAGGCGCGCACCTTCGGCCTGCCGGGCAAGCTCAAGGCCATCATCGACCGCGGCAACGAATTCCCGTTCGCCAAGGCGCTGAAGAAGAACATCCCGGCGAACTTCTGGGCATTGAGCCCCTGGAACCAAAGCCTTTACCCGGATGTCGCGCTGAGCCGCGCCCTGTATCAGGACTACGTCGCGCTGACCAAGGACACCCATCCGAGCGGTTTCGTGGCGAACGGCTTCAATCCCATCATGGCCTACGCGCAGGCCATCACCGCGGCAAAAGGCGCGACCGACACCGCCACCATCATCAACACGCTGGAAGGCCGCACCATTCAATCGGCAAAGGGGCCGCTGACCTTTCGCAAGGAGGACCATCAGGCGATCAAGGACGTTGTTTATCTGAACATTGCTCCGAGCGATGACGAGACGGGGTTCAAGGTCGCCGGCGGCGTCAGGTTCAACGGCGCCGAACTGCTGGAGCCGCCGACCCCCGGCGTGGCGTTCAAACCCTAGGCGCCCGGCGCCGGGCATCCATGCAGCAATTCATTTTCGCGATTCTGAACGGGCTGTCCACGGGCATGGCCGTGTTCCTGGTGGCGGCGGGCCTGACCCTGATTTTCGGGATCCTGAAAATACTGACGTTCGCGCACGGCGCCTTCTTCATGGTCGGCGCCTACGTGGCCTACAGCATCATCGGCCACTCCACCCCCGGCGTGGCGCAGCTCATCCTGGCCAGCCTCGCGGGAGGAGGGGTGGTCGGTGTCCTGGGGTACTTCACCGACAAGGTGGTGTTCCAGCGGCTGCGGGACCAGGACCCCCACTACGTGCTGATCGCCACCTTTGCGTTGCTGCTGACGGTGAACGGCGCGGTGAAGCTGATCTGGGGCCTGGACTACCACTCCATCAGCCCGCCCGACGCGCTCGCCGACACCATCAGCATCCGGGGCGTCATGGTCCCGACGTTCTCGTTCTTCGTCATCATCCTGGGGGCGCTGGTTTTTGCCCTGCTCGAGATCTGCGTGCACCGCATGTGGATAGGCAAGATCGTGCAGGCCCTGGTGAACGACAGTTGGATGACCGGGTTGATGGGCTACAACGTGCCGCTGCTGTACACCGGCACCGTGGTGGCGGCCTGCGTGCTGGCGGGTTTCGCGGGGGGTCTGTTGCTTCCCAACCAGAGCCTATCGCCGGCCCTGGGCGACGCCTACATCCTGCTCGCCTTCGTGGCGGTCATCATCGGCGGGCTGGGCAACGTGCGCGGGGCGTTCGTGGCCGCGCTGCTGCTGGGGGTGATCGACAGCGTCAGCTCGGTCGTTTACCGCAACTTTCCCGGCCTCGCGGTGTACATCGGCATGGTGGTCATGTTGCTGGCGCGGCCGCAAGGCCTGTTCGGGCAGCGCAGCGATTCCGCCCTGGCGGGGATGGGATGGCGGGGGCTGACGCGGCGCCGCAGCGCGCGCACGGCCGGGCCGCGTCCCGCGCGGCCCGCGCTCGTCCAGGCGGCGCTGCGGCGCGCGCCGGCGGACCTGCGCTTGACGGACCAGAAGCGCACCCTGCTGTTCCCCGTGCTGGGCGCCGTCCTCGCGCTGGCGGCCGTCTCCCTGCCGTTGTGGGCCAACCACGGCATCATTTTCGTTGCCGGCCTGGCCCTGATCGAAGTGCTGTTCGCGCTGTCATGGCACTTCCTGTTCGGCTACGCCGGAATCGCGTCCTTCGGCCATGCGGCGTTCTTCGCGCTCGGGGCGTATGGACTCGGCGTGTTCCTCAAGGGGGCTTCGGCGGTGCCGTTCCTGGCGCTGCTGGCCGGCGCCGCTGTGGTGGGAGCCGTCGTGGCGGGCCTGGTGGGCCTGGTGGCGCTGCGCCGGTCGAGCGGCATGTACCTCGCCATTCTCACCATGGCGCTGTGCGAAATCGTGCGCATCGTCGTCGGCTATTCCCCGCTGCTGGGCAAGGACGAGGGCCTGGTTGCCATCCCGAGGCCGGTGCTCAACCTCGGGATAGCGCGCCTCGACCTCGCGCCCGACGGCAACTATTACTGGTTCCTGTTCATCGCCGTGGCGCTGCTGGGCGGCGTGCTGTGGTGGCTGGTGCACAGCCGCTTCGGCCGGGTGCTGAGAAGCCTTCAGCAGGATCCCGAACGCACCGCCTTCCTCGGCGTCAACGTCACCCACTACCGCCTGTTTGCCTTCATGCTGTCGGGCGCGACCGCGTCGGTGGCGGGCGCGCTGTCCGCCCCGTGGACCCAGATCGTCACGCCGGACACCGCCAACCTGGTGCATTCCACCGCGCCCATCCTCAATACGCTGCTGGGCGGCGTGTCCTCTTTCTGGGGGCCCATCCTGGGTTCGGCGGTCTTCGCCGCCATCAGCTACGGCACCCGCACCCTGGCCGGCCTGTCCGAGATCGTGAGCGGGCTCATCCTGCTGTTCATCATCCTCGCGGCCCCGGCCGGCCTGATGGGATTGTTGTCCAAGCTCGAGCGGCGCCTGCGCGCCCGGCGGCCCGCTGCCGCCGCCGAGCCGCCGGTGCACGCCAAGCTGGCGGGCGGGTCATGACCGCGCTCATCGAGGTGGTCCGGCTGTGCAAGAGCTTCGGCACGCACAGCGTGCTCAAGAACATCAGCTTCGAGGTGATGGACG
>DATNCF010000270.1:0-3532 GCA_035571675.1 Burkholderiales bacterium
CCGCGTCGATGCACGCGCCCGAATCCGCTCCGCGCATCCAGCTCGGCACCGAAGGCTGCCCCCTCCCCGCGCGCGGAGAAATCCTAATCGTCCTGATCGGCGACGCGGGCGAAGGCCTGGTCGCCGACTGCAACCTGGTGCGGGGCCGCGGCGCATGAACGCCTTCTACGCCAACCGCCCTCCCCAGTTCGCCCAGGCCGAGCAGCGCCTGGACCGCGCCTTCGGCCAAGGCTTCTTCATGGTCAGCCACCGGCGCTTCGACCCGCGGAGCACGGGCGTGTTCGTCATCATGCTGGGCGAGCTGCAGGTCGGGCGCCAGCTCAGCCGCCCCGACCTCCACGACTGCGAGCGCATGCTGGCCAAGCTGAACGGCACCCGCCCGCCCGATTTCGGCCCGGCCAAGCAACGCTACGGCCGCAACTACGCCGACACGCGGAGCTATTACCAGATCGCCGACGCGAGCGGCGCAGGCCGTCGCGGCCGCAAACGCCGCGACGCCAACCGCGCGCTGGACGAGGTGATCTCATGATGCTGCCTCTACCCACCACCGCCGAGCTCGCCCGCCTACGCAAGGTCCTGGTCGACCTCGACGACGATACCTTCCGTCGCCTGGCGCGCTTCACGCTTATCTCCGAGGGCAATGTTGCAGCACTTCCCATTGCCGCGGCGCGATTGCTGGCCGATGCGCTGAACGAGCGGCTTCCCCGGACCGAAGCAAAGGTGCGCGCGCTGCGCGCGTTTGAACAGGCGGAAACCCATGGCCGCCGCTAGCCCGCGCGTCCCGACTACCGAGGCGGAACTGGCCCAATGCATTGCGGCCCATGAAGCCTTGGGCGACGATCCGTTCGCGGTTGCCCGCTGGGAATATCCAGGCTGCAAGTACGTGCGGCTGGCAAACACCGTGGTCCGCGCGCGCGAAACCGGCTGGGAGACGCTGATTATCGCCGTGCCGCCCACCGCGCCCTACTTCGACATGCTGCCCGACGAGTGCACAAGGGCGATGCGCGACCACAACTTCTACCCGCCCAAGCCGACCTGGCTTCCTGAAATCACAAACCCCGGTCATGAAGCCGGATCAGCCCCCGGAGCCTGACCTTGAGCAACCCGACCTGCCGCCGACTGACTTCGGCGAAGACCTCCTCCGCGTCGCTTTCGAAACCCTGCCATGGCAGGTGCGCCGCCATGGCTTCGAGGAGGTCCGCACCAAGCCGGCACTCTTCATCTTCCTCAGACGCGCCGCCGAGCGGCTACTGCAGCACCGCCGTGCGCAAAACCAGGAGCCATAAATGAATCTGGAAATCATTGCCGCATGGCTCGCCTGCTCGGTGGTGGTGGCGTTTGTCCAAACGTTCGTCCGTCCACGGGACAAGCCGCCCGTCTATACCCCCGACATTGAGTGCGTCGCCATCGCAATGGGTCCAATTTTTCTGGCGCTGATGCTCCTCTATGGCTTGGCGGGGACCTTGCGCGTCATCTTCAGGGGAAGGCAAAAATGACCATGTCGCTCAAGCTGTACCGCCTGCTCGGCCAGAAGGGCCTGCCGCGCAACCAGGCGCCGGTGCTGCCCAAGCTCTCCACGCCTCCGGCGGCGCCCAAACCGAAGACCCGTGCGCGTCAGGAGCCCGCGCCATTCGGCATCAGCTATCGCATTGACGAGGGCGGCTTTGTGTTCATCCAGCCCGTCGGCCGGGTGCCCGGGTGAGCGACATTCCGCAGCTCCGCATCGACGGGGTGGACGATCCCGAGATCTGCGCCGCGGTAGAAGCCGGCGCCCGCCGCACCTGGTTGCAGCGCGTGCGTGACCGGCGCGAACAGAAGATACGCCACCATACCGTCCAGTTCCTGCTCCTCGCCACCAGCGCCACGGCCATGGGCATGGTCAACCTCGCGCCCACGCCGGCCGTGCACCTGGCCGGCAACCTCATCGGCATCTGCGGTCAGCCGCTGTGGCTGTGGTCGACCTGGAAGAGCGGCGAATGGGGCATTTGCATTCTCGCCCTGGTCTTCGGCGCCCTATATGCCGCGGGCGCGCTCACCCACTTCATCCACTAGGAGTCCCCATGTTCCGCGAGCTTTTTCCCATCGCCCGGCACACCGCGCTCAACTTCATCGTCACGCCCCAGGGCGATGCGCTGAAGGTGATCATCATCCCCAAGCCCACGGACAAGGCCGAGAAAAACGCGGCCCTCACCGCGCCGCTCACCATCACCGGCACGCCCGAGGAGCTCGACACCCTGGCCGAGGACGTGGCCGAGCAGCTGCGGGCGCAGTACCTGGAGCCGGTCAACGCCATCCGCGCCAAGCTCAGCCTGCCCACCGACGCGGTGAACTCCGCGCTCGACAAGCCCGCGCGCAAACCCGCCGCGGAGAAAAAGGCCGAGAAGCCCAAGGCCCCGGCCGCGCCCAAGGCGGCGAAACCGGCCAAGGCCGCGGCCAAGCCCGCGAAGCCGGCGAAGACCGCCAAGCCCGCAGGCCCCGCCGCCGCCAAGGCGAAGAAGCCTACCAAGGCACGCCACCCGAAACTCTCGCCTCAGAAGCCGAAGATCGACCAGGCCACCGAAGCGCAGTGCCTGGAGGAAGGCAAGCAATACCGCCTGCTCATCGGCGAGGCCAAGCCCTCGCGTGTGCTGTTCATCCGCTGGGCCAAGACCGGGCGCCGCTTTGAGAAATTCCACAGCGCCTTCCAGAAGTTCATGGACCTGTGCAAGCCGCCCGAGGGCGCCGCGGAGAACCCGCCCGCCCCCGAGCCGCGGGCCGACCAGGCCGCGCTCGATATCGGCTCCGGCGACGAAGCGCAGACGCAGCGCACGGTCATGGACCCCTCCAGCAAGTGGCCCTTTCCCACCGGCAATACGGGCGACGATCAGCGGAATGATTCCACGAAGGGGGAAGCCGACGCCTCAGTCAGCATCGAAACGGTGGCCAAGGGATCTGAGGCCGAGCTCAACGAAACGCTCTCAAGGATGGCGGAAGAACGTGCCATCACCGAGAAGGCGATCATCGAGCCGCCACCGCCCCCGAAGCCCGTCATCCGCCCCATCTTCACCGACACCGGCACGCTGCTCGCCAGCACGGGCCGCACCTGGGCCGAGGGCGAGAAGTACTCCCACCCCGAGTTTGGCGATTACCGCATCGCCGCGGTGACCATCGAGCGCATCACCGTCATCGCGTGGACCGACGAAGCACCCACCGCCTCCGCCGCCAACCTCACCCTGGAAGTCTGACATGCCCGCCACCATTGCCACGCTGCCGCGCGCCTTTCGCTACAACTCGGTCGACCTCACCGATCCGGGCCTGGAATACAACCCCGAGCAGGTGCGCGACTTCTACAGCACCGCCTATCCCGAGATCACCAGCGCCGCCATCGAGGGGCCCGAGGAGGAGGACGGCAAGCTGGTCTACACGTTCCGGCGCGCGGTGGGCACCAAGGGCATCGCGGAAGCAAGCCGCCTGGACAATGCCCACGCCGACATCCTCGAACTCTTTGGCCGGAACAGCAACGGACACCAGCCGACGCCGGGTGAGGTCCAGG
>DATNCF010000271.1:0-3778 GCA_035571675.1 Burkholderiales bacterium
CGCCCTCGTCGCCCACGGTGGTGGACAGGCCCTTGGCCTCGAGCAGCTTCTTCAGCGTCTGGAACACCTCGGCGCCGCAGCGCAGGGCGTCGCGGAAGCTCGGCATGCCCACGGGCACGATCATGAACTCCTGCAGGTCCAGGCTGTTGTTGGCGTGCGCGCCGCCGTTGATGACGTTCATCATGGGCACGGGCATCTGCATGGACCCCGAGCCGCCGAAGTAGCGGTACAGCGGCAGGCCGGACTCCTCGGCCGCGGCCTTGGCCACGGCCATGGACACGGCCAGCAGGGCGTTCGCCCCCAGGCGCTCCTTGGTCTCGGTGCCGTCCAGGTCGATGAGCATGCGGTCGATGAAGCTCTGCTCCACCGCGTCCAGGCCCATGATGGCCTCGGAGATCTCGGTGTTGATGTTCTCCACGGCGCGCAGCACGCCCTTGCCGCCGTAGCGCGTGGCGTCCTTGTCGCGCAACTCCAGGGCCTCGCGGCTGCCCGTGGACGCGCCGGAGGGCACGGCGGCCCTGCCCAGCACGCCCGATTCCAGCAGCACGTCAGCCTCCACGGTGGGGTTGCCGCGCGAATCCAGAATCTCCCTAGCCACCACATCCACGATTGAACTCATTGTCCGCCCTCTGCTTTTATTGTCGTTGTGACTGATGTCGTTATTGAATCGGCTACGCGGCCTTGCCCTCGAGATCGCGCTCGGCGAAACCGCGCTTCTTCACCAGCGCGTCCAGTTCGAGCAGGGTTTCCAGGAGCTCGGCCATGCGCGCGAGCGGCCAGGCGTTCGGCCCGTCTGAAAGGGCCTTGGCCGGGTCGGGATGCGTTTCCATGAACAACCCGGCCACGCCGGCGGCCACGGCCGCGCGCGCCAGCACCGGCACGAACTCGCGCTGCCCGCCCGACGAAGTGCCCTGGCCGCCTGGCAACTGCACCGAGTGCGTGGCGTCGAACACCACCGGACAGCCGGTGGCGCGCATGATGGCGAGCGAGCGCATGTCCGACACCAGGTTGTTGTAGCCGAACGAGGCGCCGCGCTCGCACACCATGATGTTGTCCGTTCCGGAGGAGGCGCGCGCTTTCTCCACCACGTTGACCATGTCGCCGGGGGCGAGGAACTGGCCTTTCTTGATGTTCACGGGCTTGCCCGCCGACGCCGCGGCGTGGATGAAATCGGTCTGGCGGCACAGGAAGGCCGGCGTCTGCAGCACGTCCACCACTTTCGCGGCGGCGGCGATCTCACCTACCTCGTGCACGTCGGTGAGCACGGGCACGCCCAGGGTCTTTTTCACCTCGGCGAGGATTTCCAGCCCGCCCTCGATCCCCGGCCCCCGGAACGACTTGCCCGAGCTGCGGTTGGCCTTGTCGAAGGACGACTTGTAGATGAAGGGCAGGCCGAGGCCGGCCGCGATGTCCTTCAGCTTGCCGGCCGTGTCGAGCGCGAGTTGGCGCGACTCGATGACGCAGGGGCCGGCGATGAGGAAGAGAGGATGGTCCAGCCCGGCTTCGAACCCGCAGAGTTTCATGCCGCGCTTTTCACGTTACCGGCTTTCACCGGGCATCGCCGCGTATGTCACGCTGCAATCGCGGTTTTCGTGCGGCTGGCCTGGTGGGTCAGCGCCGCTTCGATGAAGGCCTTGAACAGGGGGTGCCCCGCGCGCGGCGTGGACGTGAACTCTGGGTGGAACTGGCAGCCGATGAACCAGGGGTGGCCGGGCAGTTCGACCATTTCACACAGTTGTTCGGCCTGGGTAAGCCCCGACACGCGCAGGCCATGGTCCTTGAGCCGGCCGATGTACTGGTTGTTCACTTCGTAGCGGTGGCGATGGCGCTCGTTGATGACGTCGCTGCCGTAGATGGCGCGCACCTGGCTGCCCGCCTCGAGCAGCGCGGCCTGTGCGCCCAGGCGCATGGTCCCGCCGAGGTCGGATTTTTCGCTGCGGTGCTCGACCTTGCCGTCGCGGTCCTGCCACTCGGTGATGAGGGCGATGACCGGATGCGGGGTGTCGGGGTCGAACTCGGTGGAGTTGGCGCCGGCCAGGCCGCACACGTGGCGCGCGTACTCGATGACGGCGAGCTGCATGCCCAGGCAGATGCCGAGATACGGAACGCCGTTTTCGCGCGCCAACTGGATGGCCTTGATCTTGCCTTCCACGCCGCGCTTGCCGAAGCCGCCGGGCACCAGGATGGCGTCGATGCCGGCCAGGGCCGCGGTGCCGTCGCGCTCCACGTCCTCGGAGTCGATATAACGAATGTTCACCTTGCTGCGCGTGTGGATGCCGGCGTGGATCAGCGCCTCGGACAGCGACTTGTACGATTCGGTGAGGCCCACGTACTTGCCCACCATGGCGATGGTGACTTCCTGCTGCGGATGCTCCAGTCCGTACACCAGCTTTTCCCAGGCCGACAGGTTGGCCGGGCGCGCCAGGATGTCCAGCTTGTGGCAGACGATCTCGTCCAGCATCTGCTGGTGCAGCATCATGGGAATCTTGTAGATGGAGTCGGCGTCCCACACCGAGATCACCGCCTCGCCCTGGACGTTGGTGAACAGCGATATCTTGCGGCGCTCGTCCTCCGGCAGCGGCCGGTCGGTGCGGCACAGCAGCACGTCGGGCTGGATGCCGATTTCGCGCAGCTCCTTCACCGAGTGCTGGGTGGGCTTGGTCTTGATCTCGCCGGCGGACTTGATGAAGGGCACCAGGGTGAGATGCATGTAGCACACGTTGGTGCGTCCGAGTTCCATGCCCATCTGGCGTATGGCTTCCAGAAAGGGCAGCGACTCGATGTCGCCCACGGTGCCGCCGATTTCCACGATGGCCACGTCGGCGCCGTTGGCCCCGCGCGCGATGAAAGACTTGATCTCGTCGGTGATGTGGGGGATCACCTGCACCGTGCGGCCGAGGTAGTCGCCGCGGCGCTCTTTCTTGATCACCGACTCGTAGATCTGGCCGGTGGTGAAGTTGTTGAACTTCCTCATCTTGGCCGACTGGAAGCGCTCGTAGTGGCCAAGGTCCAGGTCGGTCTCGGCGCCGTCCTCGGTGACGAACACCTCGCCGTGCTGGAACGGGCTCATGGTGCCCGGGTCGACGTTGATGTACGGGTCGAGCTTGAGCATCGTGACCCGGATGCCGCGCGATTCAAGGATGGCGGCGAGAGACGCGGCGGCTATCCCCTTCCCCAGTGAGGAAACCACGCCGCCTGAAACAAACACATATTTGGTCATTGCCATACGCGGGGATGGAATATCAAATTTTACAACAAAAGCTTTTTCCGCTCAATTTGCGGGCGCTTTCATCCTGTTGCCGCGCAAATTTTTTCACGGCGGCTTTTTGCCGTCCAACGGAAAAAGCGGAGTAAAATTACTACCCCCGCCAGCAATGCATAGCGCTTTGGCGCGCCATTCACCACTTGTGCGGTCGCGGCGTTCCCCCGCCGCCACCAGCCGCAAAAAAAGAATCCGCTAAATTTCGCGCTTCGCGACGACGCGGGCCAATTCGACCTTCAGGGTGAGCCAGTCAAGCGGCTTCAAGAAGAGCCTGTCGAACCCTGCCTCTTTCACTTCGGCGTTGGTGTAGTCGCGGCCGGAGAGGGCAACGATGTGCATGCGGCGGCCTTCGGACCCTTGCCGCAACAACTTGCACAGCGCGAAGCCATCCATCACCGGCATGCCGAGATCGAGGACGGCCATGTGGGGGGCGAATCGCGGCAAAAGTTCCGCGGCCTCGACGGCGCTGCTGAGCGCGAGGACCTGATAGCACTCCTTCAGCAACAGCCGCTCAAG
>DATNCF010000272.1:0-7466 GCA_035571675.1 Burkholderiales bacterium
CCATCTTGTAGCGGAAGCGCTCGGCGTCCTCGAAGGCCAGGATGCCTCGCTCGGAGGCCAGGGTGGTGAGCGCCACGGCCCAGCCCTTGTTCTCCTCGCCCAGCCGGTCTTCGACGGGGATGCGGACATTGGTGAGGAACAGCTCGGAGAACTCGGCGCGGCCCGTGGATTGCTTGATGGGCCGGACTTCCACCCCGGGCGCCTTCATGTTCAAGATGAGGTAGGTGATGCCGGCGTGCTTGCGCACGTTGGGGTCGGTGCGCACCAGCAGGATGCAGTATTCGGCGTGCATGGAGTACGACGACCAGATCTTCTGGCCGTTGACAATGTATTCGTTGCCCACGCGCTCGGCCTTGCAGCGCAGCGCCGCCAGGTCGGAGCCCGCGCCCGGCTCGGAGAAGCCCTGGCACCACGGCGTGCCCTTGGCCACGCCCGGCAGGTACTTGCGCTTCTGCTCTTCGGTGCCCCAGGCCAGGAAGGTGGCCGGGATGTGGTTGAGCGAGATGGTGTACATGTTGAGCTGCGGCGCGCCGGCCTTGGCCATTTCGTCGGAAATGACGATGAGGTGCTTGAGCGACAGCCCAGACCCGCCGTATTCCACCGGCCAGTGCGGAATGGCCAGGCCCACCTCGTTCAGCTTGGCCATCCAGGCGCGCTGGAATGCCTCATACTTCTTGTAGTCGGCGCCGGCGGCCGCCTCGTTTTCCTCCACCTCCTCGGCCGACGGGCCGTTTTTCTCCAGCCATTTGCGGATGGCGGCGCGGAAGGCCGCCAGGTCGTCTTTCTTGTCCAGAATCTCGCTCACGTCAACTCCATCTGTCCCGCCGGCGACAGCCGTCGGCGGGGATTACTCGGAGTTTAGTATTTTTTGTCCCAACCTGACCGGAGATGGGCCGCGCCTGCCGCGTTGGGCGAGGGGAACCGCCGCGCCCTTCCCTCCTTGAGGACTAAGCGGCCTTGGTGGCCCCGGCTGCTCCCGCCGATTCGGTCCAGGTGACGGCCTTGCGCGCCTTGAGCCCTTCCATCTGCGCCCCGTCGTAGCCCAGTTCGCCAAGAATCTCGCGGGTCTGGGCGCCGATGAGCGGCGCGGAGTTGCGGATGACGCCGGGGGTGTCGGACAGGCGCATGGCCAGGCCGATTTCGGTCAGGCGTCCCAGCGTGGCGTGGGGATAGCTCACCACCAGACCGCTCTCGGCGTACTCGGGCGAGTTGAACAGGTGTCCCGGCCCGTTGGTGATGGGCACTTCGCAGGGCACGTCGGCCGCGTCCAGCAGCTTGAACCAGTGCTCTGCCGTGTCGGTGCGAAAGCGCGCCTCCAGCGCGGCGATGAGCGCGGCGTCGTTGGCGAGGCGCTTCTCGCGCGTGGTGAAGCGGGCATCGGCGGCCAGTTCGGGCACGCTCAGGGTCTTGCACAGCGCCTGGAAGCGAGCGTCAGTGTCGACCACGATGACGATCCAGCCCTCGCGCGTTTCATACAGGCGATCCAGGGCCTCGTAGCCCTGCACGTTGCGGTCCAGGCGCCGGCGCGGCGCCAGTTCGCCGTTGGGCAGGAAGTAGGTCTCGGAGGTGTGCAGCATGCCCGATATCAGGAACGGGCTTTCCACGAACTGGCCTTCGCCGGTGCGCTTGCGATGCAGCAGCGCCATCATCACCCCGGCCGCGCCCAGCAGGCCGTTGCCCGAGTCCATGTTGGCGGGAATGCGGCCGGGCTTGTCGGCGCCTTCCCCGCCGCAGTTCATCTCGATGCCCACCATGGCCGATACCAGCGGCTCGAAGGACGGTTCGTACTGGCGCGGGCCGCCACTGCCGAAGGCCGGCGAATGCAGGTAGATGATGTCCTTGCGCAACTTGCGCGCGCTTTCGTAGTCGATGCCCAGCTTCTCGGCCGTGCCGGGACGCATGTTATGGCAGATCACGTCGGCGCCGGCCATGAGCTTCTGCGCCACTTCCAGGCCCTCGGGGTTCTTCAGGTCCAGGGCAATGGAGCGCTTGTTGCGCTGCGCGCCGTTGAACACGCTGGGGCTGCGGCGCATGGGGTCGCCGGTGAGCGCCTCGACCTTGATCACGTCGGCGCCGAGGTCGGCCAGTTGCTTGGCCGCGTACGGTCCCGCGAACATGATGCCGAAGTCGAGGACGCGGATGCCTTCCAATGGATGTTTCATGTGTGCCTCTAAACGATAACGCCCGAACTGCGCAGCCGGCCGATGTCGGCCGAACCGTAGCCGGCGTCCTGCAGGATGTTGTCGGTGTGCTCGCCGCGGCGCGGCGCCGGGCCCTGAATGGCCGCGGGCGTCTTGCCGAAGCGCAGCGAAATGCCCACCTGCTCCAACTGGCCCAACACCGGGTCGTTGACCATCTCGGAGAACTGCATGGCCTTGGACTGGGGATCGCGCAGGGCCTCACCGGGTTCGAGCACGGGCAGCGCCGGCACGTCGGCCTTGTTCAGCATGGCCATGGCCTCGTCGCGGGTGTGGGCCAGGAACCAGGCCGCGGTGCGCTCCAGCATGCGCTGCCAGTCCGGGTCGGGAATGTTGTTCAGCTCCGGGTAATCCTTGACCAGGCCCACGCCCGTCATGAGGCGCGGGAAAGCGCCCTGCGCGCCGGTGTGCAGGTGAACGAAGCCGTCCTTGCAGCGGAAGATGTCCACAATGCCCGGCCCGCGGTTCTTCATGGAATACGACGCGAAGCCGCTCTGGCCCTTCTCGGCCTTGTTCCAGTACATGGTGTAATAGGCCAGCGCGCCGTCGCGCAGCGAGGTGTCCACGCGCTGCCCCTTGCCCGTGGTCTCGCGCACGTACAGGGCGGTCACCGAGCCGAGCAGCGCCAGCATGGCAGCGCCGTAGCTGCCCATGGGAAAGCCGGTGTAGATGGGGCCGGGCCGCGGCTTGTAGTGCTCGTTGTCCATGATGCCGGCGCGCGCGTGCACCAGCGCCTCGTAAGCAGGGCGGTTGCGCTCGGCGCCGATTTGTCCGTACCCTGTGATGGACACGTAAACGAGGCGCGGGAATTTGGCGTGCAGCGCGCCGTAGCCCAGGCCGAGCTTGTCCATCTCGCCCGGCGCGAGGGTCTCGATCAGCACGTCGGCCTTCTCCAGCAGGCGCTCCAGCACCTTGGCGCCCTCGGGCCGGCGGATGTCCAGCACCACTTCCTTTTTGCCGCGGTTCCACACCGGATAGCCGTTGGCCTCCAGCGAGGGATCGGGCGCGGGGGACGCGACGCGAATCACCTCCGCGCCGTTGTCGGACATGAGCATGCCGGCCAGCGGGCCGGCGCGCCCCGTGGATAAATCGATGACCTTGAAACCTGTCAATGGGCCTGCCACCGCGTACCTCGCATGGTTGCTGAATGGCGTCGAGTTTATCAGCAAGCCCCGCGCCGCCGGGGCGGGTTACTGTCCAAGAATTAATTCAAATCGCTAACATGGCGCGAAGATAGATCAGTACCGTACACGAGCGCAGAACGAGTCTACGTTGTTCTCTCTGGCACGGAGCTAGTTTCACGTCTTGCCGATCTTAAGCGCACCTAACCTGCAGCTACTGTCGCAACCTAGTACGCGCTCAGTATGATCCCGCGACACGTTGCCGCGGGAATACCTTAAAAATCTCTAGTCGACTTTCCACGTGCCGCGGCCGGTGTTCAGCGAGGAACCGCCGTCCACCATCAGCGCCTGGCCGGTGACCCAGTCCATTTTGAGCAGGCCGGCGACGGCTTCGGCAATGCGCGCCACCGACCCGACTTCGCCCAGCGGCGTGCGCCGGATAACCTCTTCACGATAGCCGGGCAATTTGAGGCCCTTGAGCATGGGGGTTTCGGTAGGGCCCGGCCCCACGGCATTGACGCGGATGCCGAGCGGCCCGAACTCGCGCGCCGCCACGCGCGCGAAGTGGTTCACCCCGGCCTTGCTGGCGCTGTAGGCCGACAGGCCGGGATCGGCCACCACGCCGTTGACGCTGGAAATCAGCACCATGGCGCCGCCCGCGGCCCGGTCATTGGCGCCGTTATTCGCGCCGTTATTAGATTGGGCGGCCACGATGGCGCGCGCCACGGCCTGCACAGCCAGCATGACGCCGCGCAGGTTCACCCCCAGCACCTTGTCCCATACAGCGGGGGTCATGTTGAGGATGTCGGTGCCGTCGGTCACGCCGGCGGCCGCAACCAGCAGGCTGGGGCTGCCCCATTCCTTCACGGTGCGCTGCAGGGCCGCGGCCACCGACGCCGCGTCCGACACGTCGCAGCGCACCACGCCCGGCGCTTCGGCCAGGTCCCAGCGCGCCACCTTGGCGCCCTCCTTCTCCAGACGTTCCGCGCAGGCGGCGCCGATGCCCGAGGCGCCGCCCGTCACCACCGCCACCCTGCCCGCGATGTCCAGCATACTGAATCTCCTCTTTCATTTGTCAGGAACCGCCGCGCCACTTCGCCGCTCCTGCCGGCCAGGTCACCTGATCGTCGCGGACTTTTGCCCCATGGGGACTGTACACCCGTCGGCCATTGCCGGGCGGCGAGCGGGTGCCAAGGCCTTTGGCCGCCTCCGCCACCGCTCAAACGCTTTGTAAGCTCGACAACGGGGCAGCCTTCCTGCGGATGGACGCCGTAACAATCGAGTCATGGCCCAAGGCTATGATTGAAAGTCCCTTTTCCCATTGCCGGAACGAGACCCGCATGGACAAGAACGACCGCCCCCAGGAAAGCGCGCTGGCGCGCGCCCACGACGACCTCGTCGACAGCCTCGACGAGGAACTGGAAATGGAAATCGACGACCACCGGCTGGCCAAGGTGCTCGGCGACATCGGCGTGCACCCGCACGTGGAGGGGCTGGACCGCAAGTTCTACTTCAACGAGCTGTTCCGGCTGCAGGGCGAGCTGGTTAAGCTGCAGGACTGGGTGATGCACGAGAAGCTCAAGCTGGTGGTGCTGTTCGAGGGCCGCGACGCGGCCGGCAAGGGCGGCGCCATCAAGCGCATCACGCAGCGGCTCAACCCGCGCGTGTGCCGCGTGGCGGCGCTGCCCGCGCCCAGCGAACGCGAGCGCAGCCAGTGGTATTTCCAGCGCTATGTCGCGCACCTGCCCGCGGGCGGCGAGATGGTGCTGTTCGACCGCAGCTGGTACAACCGCGCCGGCGTGGAGCGCGTGATGGGGTTCTGCACTGACGATCAGTACGAAGAGTTCTTCCGCACCGTGCCCGAGTTCGAAAAAATGCTGGTGCGCTCGGGCATCGTCCTGGTGAAGTACTGGTTCTCCATCACCGACGAGGAGCAGCACCTGCGTTTCAAGATGCGCGCCATCGATCCGCTCAAGCAGTGGAAGCTCAGCCCCATGGATCTGGAATCGCGCCGGCGCTGGGAGGCCTACACCAAGGCCAAGGAGGTCATGCTGGAGCGCACCCACATCCCAGAGGCGCGCTGGTGGGTGGTGGAGGCCGTGGACAAGAAACGCGCGCGCCTCAATCTCATCCGCCACCTGCTCGAGCAGATTCCCTACCGCGAAGTGCCGCACGCCGAAGTGGAATTGCCGCCGCGGGTGCGCAATCCCGACTATTCGCGCACGCCACTGCCCAAGGACATCTACATCCCCGACTACTACTGATTGGGCGGCATACCACGAGACACGAGACTCTTGCCCCGCGGCGTCCGGGCATCGATAATCAACGGCACGGCGATGAAAATCGCCGCGCGCTCAACACGTTTCCATCAATACAAAGAGGGAGCTTCGATGAAGCAAGCACTGTTGTTGGCCGCCCTGGCGGGCATGGCGCTGAACGCTGTTGCCCAGACTGCGGCCCAGACCCCGGCCAAGCCAGCCAAGAACTCCGCCGTGGAACGCGGCAAATACCTGGTCGCCATCGGCGGCTGCCACGACTGCCACACCCCCAAGGTATTCGGCCCCCAGGGTCCGAAGCTGGACATGGCCAAGCTGCTGTCCGGCCATCCCGCCGCCGCGTCCACCCCCGCCGTGCCGCCCGGCGTGCTGGGACCGACGCAATGGGGCGCCATGACCACCGGCGACCTGACCGCGTGGGCGGGCCCCTGGGGCATCAGCTATTCCGCCAACCTCACGCCCGACGCCACCGGGCTGAAGGGCTGGACGCCGGACATCTTCATCAAGGCCATGCGCACCGGCAAGCACATGGGTGAAGGCCGCCCCATCCTGCCGCCCATGCCCTGGGAAGGCATCGGCCAGTTGACCGACTCCGACCTGAAGGCGGTGTTCGCCTACCTGCAGAGCCTCAAGCCCATTTCCAACAGCGTGCCTCCGCCCGTTGCTCCAACCGGGGCTCCCGGGGGGGCGCCTGCCGGAAAGTAAAGGGAACGGGCGGGGAAGACCGACCCGCCCGGTAGCCGCGTTCCCCGGCCTGGGGCCGGGGGCTGTGAGAACGACCAGCGGAATCTCCCGCGCGCGGCCTTCACCGCCGACGAATTCGTAACCCTACTGGGGCTCGTAATTGGCCAGCTTGGCCGCGTTGGCGTAGAAATTGATCTCGTCCTGCACCACCTGGCGGAAGCCTTCGGGCGTGCTGCCCTGCGGGTCGGCGCCCACCAGCGGGCGCACCCGCTCCCTCACTTCGGGCATGGCGGCCACGGCGTTGATGGCGCGGTTGAGCTTGGCGATGGCGTCGGCGGGCGTGCCGAACGGCGCCCACACGCCGGTGGCGAAGCCCGCCACCAGTTCGGGGTGGCCGGACTCCACCACCGTGGGCACGTCCGGCGTGAGCGGCGAGCGTGTCTTGGCGAGCAGCGCGATGATGCGCACCTTGCCGGCGTCCACGTGCGGCTTGAAGGCTTGCAGCGCGGTGATGGTGAACTGCGATTCGTTGGCCACCACCGCCGTCGTGGCGGGGCCGGCGCCCTTGTAGGGCACCACCAGGATGTCCATGCCGCTCTGCTTCTGCATTACCGCGCCCAGGATCTGCACCGTGCCGGCATTGGAGGCGTAGTTCACCTTGCCTGGATTGGCCTTGGAATAGGCGATCAGCTCGGGCAGGGTCTTGGCCGGCACGTCGGCGTTGAGGAAGATGTACAGCGTGCCGTTGTACACCAGCGACACCGGCGTGAACGCCTTCATCAGTTCGAAGGGCAGGTTGCGCGTGAACACCGGGGTCAGGCTCGATCCGCCGGTAAAGAGCAGCGTGTAGCCGTCGGCCGGAGCCTTGGCCACCATGTCGGCGCCCACCACGGCATTGGCGCCGGGCCGGTTCTCGACGATGAAGCTCGCCGACAACTGCTTGTTGAGCTGCTCGGCGAAAATGCGCGCCACCACGTCGGTGGGACCGCCGGGCGCATAGGGAACGACCATGCGCACAGGCCGGTCGGGGTAATCCGCCAGGGCGGCGCCCGCCATGAAAAACCACGCAAGCAATCCACAGGCGGTCCGACGCAACAGGGCCATCACTCCTCCTTGACATGCTCAGTTGTCCTCCGGGGCATTATAGTGTCGTCTCCGCCCTCGTCCCCACGCCCTGGTCCCCACGC
>DATNCF010000273.1:0-3957 GCA_035571675.1 Burkholderiales bacterium
AGCTTCTCGACGTTGTGGTTGTTGAACGCGCCGCCGAACTCGATGCCGCGGCGCTCGTCCTTGTAGGGCGGCCCGCCGCGCAGGGTGTCCCACTTGCCCTGGTTGGTCGGGTCTTCGATCCGTATCACCTGCGCCCCGAAGGCCGCCAGATGACGCGTGGCGCCGGCCCCTGCGAGCTGGCCGGTGAAATCGCAAATGCGTATGTTGGAAAGCGCTGCCGGCAAGTGACCTCCCGAATATGCTTAATTCTCGACCCTGGCGCGCTCGGCGACACCGGCCCAGCGCTTGATCTCGGAATCGATGAAGCGGCCAAATTCGTCCGGAGTCGAAAACTTCGGCACGTACGCACCCTGGGTCCACTTGAAAGTGTCCTCCTTGTACTCCGCCGAATTCACGATGGCGCCCAGTTCGGTGCTCAGCCGCTGGATAACTTCGCGCGGCGTGCCGGCCGGCGCCAGCATCCCGTACCAGCCGACCACCACATAGCTGGGGAAACCCGCTTCGGCCATGGTCGGAACCTCGGGCAATCCCCGCAGCCGGCTGGCGGTGGTGACGGCAAGAATGCGCTCCTTGCCGGCCTCGACGTTGGCCTTGTGCGGGCTCGCCGCGTCAAAGATCAGTTGCACCTCGTCGGAAAGCAGGGCCGTGCCGTAATCCGCCGCCCCCTTGTACTGAATGTGCACCATATCCAGCCCGGCCGTTTCGCGCAGCAATTCCATCGCCAGCCGAACCGCGCCCCCCGGCGAGCCGTAGTTGTACTTGCCGGGATTGGCTTTCACCCACGCGACGAATTCCGCCATGTTCTTTGCGGGCGATTTGGTGTTCACGATCACGGCGTAAGCCGTCTCGGCGACCTCTCCGATGGGCGCAAGGTCCTTTTGGACATCGAATGACAAACCCTTGTTGAAGATCTGGAAGGTTGCCATCGAGGTTCCGGCTCCATAGACGGTATAGCCGTCACGGGGTGCTTGCACCACCGCTTGCGCGGCAATCGCCGCACCGGCGCCGGGCCGGTTCTCGACGATGACGGGCTGACCGATTCGCGGCTGCAGCCGTTCCGCCAGCTTGCGGTACAGGATGTCCGAACCGCCGCCGGGGGGGAAACCAACGACGATACGGACCGGCCTGTTGGGGTAAACCTGGCCGTTCGCGCAGAACCCGGTGAGACAGAGAAGCGCCGCAAGGACGCCGCGATAGAACGATATCGACATGATTTCGGCTCCGGCTCAAATTGCTGGCCGTTGGCAGCTTGCCGGTGGCCGGGTGCCAACGCTGAGCGCTCATTCATAAACAGGGGAACGGTCGTCCAGTATGGGCTATTATCGTTGTCTCAGCAACCAATTAGCGGAGGCTCCCGTGAGGCTCATGGAGAAAGTTGCCGTCGTCACGGGCTCCACCCAGGGCATAGGCCGAGCGATCGCGCTGCGCTTCGCCCGCGAGGGCGCCAAAGTCGTCGTCAACGGCCGCGGCGATAAGGCCGGCCAGGACACGGTGAACGAGATTGCCGGCTCGGGCGGACAAGCCACGTTCATCAAGGCCGATGTCGGGCGCGAAGATGAAGTGCGCGAGCTCGTCGCGGGCGCGGTGCGTGCCTACGGCCGAATCGACGTGCTGGTGAACAACGCGGCGCCCAGCGAGCTGGTGCGCTTCGGCGCGGACGATCTGGTCGCCGACGTCAAGCAGCAGAATTGGGACGATATCCTGCGCATCGGGCTGACCGCGGTGTTCTGGACCTGCAAGCATGCCCTGCCGCACATGCGGGCCGTGGGCGGCGGCTCCATCGTCAATATTTCGTCCGCCGGGGCGCACCAATCCACTCCGGGTCTTTCGGCCTATGCGGCGTCGAAAGGGGGCCTGGAGGCCTTCACCCTCACCCTGGCCGGCGAGTACGGCGGCGCGGGAATCCGCGCCAACAGCATCATGGTGGGCTTCGTCGTCACAACCGACTACGCTCGCGAGCGCCTGGCCGATCCGCAACTCGGACCCGCCTTGCGCGCCCTGGCCATGACCCGTCCCGGCCGGCCCGAAGACATCGCCAACGCCGCCCTGTTTCTGGCATCCGATGAATCGGCGTTCATCACCGGCTCGGTCCTCGTGGCCGACGGCGGCATGATCCACAAGGGACACCTGCCCAGGCCGAGGGTAACCCTTCCTGGCATGGCGCCGAAAGATTAGATTGCCAATCGCAAGGGGGTCGCGAAAAAGTTCCGCCGCACCGCACGGTCCCTCAAGCTCGCTGCCGCATGGCTCGGCCTAAACGATGTCTCTATCAGGCGTACGCACCGCCCACCATCCGCCAACTTGCCGCATGCCCTTGGCCTCGCGGCTGCCCATGCCGCGCCACTCGCGCTCGGACAAGGCGAACAGGTCCGCGGCGCCCCACAGGGCTACGCCCTGCCAGGGAGCGAGGCGCTCGGCGAGCAGCAGGTCCGGCCCGGCTCTTCCCTCGAATGTTTCCGTCGACAAGGGGCGGTCGGCCACCAGGTACTCCACCAGCCAGGCCGTGTCGGTGTCCTTCAACTGTCCTGATATCCGGACGTGCAGCTTGGACTTGCCCCACACAAAGCCGTCCTCGTCGACGCCGTCCTCCCACCCCTGATCCAGGGCACGGGCAAGCGTGGCATCGTCGGGCACGCGCCACAGGGCCATGACGTGCGGCCAGTGGCCGTCGCTGCCAACGCTGGAAAGCCGCGCGGCGAGTTGCCAACCGCGCGCGGGCAACTCGGTGAGTGCCCGCGTCATGCTGCCGCGGGTGCGGCCGTCGGTGGAGCCCATCAATTCCCACAGCACCCAGGATTCGTTGTCCGCCATCATGGCCTCTTGAGGTAGTCGCTGTTCTCCCAGGGCTTGAGCGCGGAGGTTTCCACCAGCGGCTCCCATCGGCAATCGGGCACCGGCAGCGCCCTGCCCAACTCAGCCACCCGGTTCCAGTCTTCGGCGCCGAAGTACACGATCGCCGATTCGGAGTGCAGCGGCGCCAGCCACATCATGGCCTGCCAGGCGCTGCCCTCCAGCGCGCGCGGGACGGTTTCGGCGAACCAGAACAAGTATTCCTTGCGCGCACCCAGCCGCAGGCGCACCAGTTGCTGAATCACCGCGCGCCGCGGCGGCCCTTGTCGCAGTGTCGCAAGCGATGGCGATCCCGGTCCCGGCAGCGCCAGGCGATCCCAGCCGCCCGAGCGGTGGCCCGAGGAGGCGCGCCACCAGCGGTCCAGTTCCTTGTCATTGGCTTTCTTCGCCCCTTCATTGGGGCCGAATTGCTCGTTCAGGGCGCCGACCTTGATTTTCCAGGTGGACTCCCACAAGTTGACGGCGCGCGGCCAGCGCTGCCCCATGGGCCTCAACTGCGCGAAGATGCCCACCAGGGTGTTGTTGTGGCCCTCGCTCCAGCTGCGCTGCCTCCCCTGGTTGGCCAGGTAAGTCGCCGACATGCCCGGGCGCAGGTAAACGTCTTCGTGGCAATAGAATCGATCGTTCCAATCCATGATCATGACCTCATGGGATAGCAATATGACGGCTTCTAGGGGCTCGCACACCCCGTCGGCTCAAATCGGTTCAACCCCGGGCGCGTGCCCGAGCGCTTTTTTCCTCGTTGGCCATCCGCAGGAATCCATCCACCTCATGACGCAGTTCTTGAGCAATGGCCTCCCTGCTCTTCTCCATGCGCTTCCAAAGGCCGCTCACGCTGACCGCAAGGCCGGCTTGGCCCTCGGGTTGAGGGATAGCCAGCGCCACCGTGCCGGTTTCCTTGGTCGTCAGCGAGCGGCCAAAGGCGAATCCCCTGGCGCGCGCTACCTCGACATGCGCCATAACCTGCTGCATGCTGAGCGAGGCGCCCGCGCGGCCCAGCAGATCGCGCGTGCGCGCAACCAGGCCGGCAACTTTGGCGTCGTTGAAGCCGGTGATCATGGCCCAGCCGATCACCGACTGGCAAAGCAGGCGGCGCGTGCCGGGCGG
>DATNCF010000274.1:0-2490 GCA_035571675.1 Burkholderiales bacterium
GTGAACTCTCCCCAGCGGCTTCAAGCACCCCACGGGCGATCTGACCGACGCGCGCAAGCTCCGGGCAGACAATACTCTCTGACGTTGTTTTTCGCGGCTCGGTGGGCAACAAGAGGGCTGCTAAGCGGTTTCTTCCGGGGAGATACTGTTGTGCAGGGACTAGCCTCGATTTCCACGGGGGCCTTTTCAGTCTCTTGAGCGGCCAAAATCACGCCTATTCCCGGCAAATACCGCGGTTTCCGTTAATCGATTCGATGACTGATACTTCACCCCGCGACGCGCTGCCCCCCATAGCCCCGGCCCGGCGTTCCTCCTTTGCCGCCGGCGGTTCTCGTATTTTCCTGGCGTTTCTCGCCTCTCGCCAGCTGCGCCGCGGCTGCTTGCCAGCTGCGGCCCTTGCTTCTAGCATCTCTTACCTATGGACACCACTCCTCGAATTGACTTAACACCTGAAGCCCGCTTCTTCCTCGCCCCCGATGACCCGCTCCAACGTCAGTACGAAGCCTTCCGTGCCTACTTCGTCGAAGGACTCCCCTCCCTTGAGGTCGCTCGGCGCTTCGGCTATACCCCCGGCTCCTTCCGCGTCCTCTGTCATCAGTTCCGCCAACTGGCCGACAAGCAGGGGCGCTTCTTCCAGACCGTCACGCCCGGACCGCGCTTCGCCCCCGCCCGCGATGCGGTCCGCGAACTGGCCGTCGCCCTGCGCAAGCGCAACCTCTCCGTCTACGACATCCAGCGCGAACTGGCCCAGGGCGGCCACGCCATCAGCATCAACGCCCTGGCCGTCCTCCTCCGCGAAGAAGGCTTCACGCGCCTGCCGCGGCGACTCGACGACGAGCGCCCTCCCACCTTGCGACCCGAGGCCCAAGCCGTGGCCGACGTCCGCGCCCTCAGCCTGGAGCCGCGCTCGTTTCGCACACGGCTGGGAGGCCTCTTCCTCTTTGTCCCCCTCATGAAGGAGATTCGCCTGGCCGATGTCCTGGCCCAAGCCAACCTCCCCGGCACGACGATGATCCCGGCGGCGCAGGCGCTGCGAACCTTGTTGGCCCTCAAACTCGTCGGCAAGGAGCGCAAGAGCCATGTCATGGACCTGGTCTGTGATCCGGGCATCGCCCTCTTTGCCGGACTCAACGCCGTGCCCAAGCGCTCCTACCTGGCCAGCTACAGCTCTGGCGTTGACCGCCGGGCCTGCGTCCGCCTGATGGCGGCGTGGTTCGACGAGGTGCGCCGCGCGGGGCTGCCGCGCGGCGATTCCATCGACCTCGATTTCCACGCCGTGCCGGCCAATACCCAGGAAGAGCCGCTGGAAAAACACTACCTTTCCAGCCGCAGCCGCAGTCAACAAAGCGTCCTGGTGTTCCTGGCCCGCGACGCCTCGGCCCGCGTCCTGTGCTACGCCCACGCCGGGGTCGCCAAGGATCAGAAGGCCGCGGAGGTGCTCCGCTTCGCCGACTTCTGGCAGGAGCGCACCGGCAAGCCGCCCGCCGAACTGGTCTTCGATTCGCAATTGACGACCTACGAGCAGTTGCACCAGTTGAACCAGCGCGGCATCCACTTCCTGACGCTGCGCCGCCGGACGCGGCCGATGCTGGGGCGGATTTGGAGCTTGCCTGCGTCGGCCTGGCGGCGCATCACCTTGCCGGCGCTGACCCGCGCCTTCCGCACGCCGCGCGTACTGGACGAGCGCGTGACGCTTCCTGGCTATACGGGTGTCCTGCGGCAAATCACCGTGATCGACCTGGGCCACGAGGATCCCACCCTGCTGCTGACCAACAACACGCGCGCCAGTTGCGCGACCCTGGTGACGCGCTACGCCCAGCGGATGCTGATCGAGAACGGCATCTCCGAGGCCGTGCAGTTCTTCCACCTGGACGCCCTGTCGTCCCTGGTGGGCCTGCAAGTCGATTTCGACTTGCAAATCACGCTGATAGCCAGTTCGCTGTATCGCCTGCTGGCCACCCGGATCGGCCGGGAGTATCAGCAGGCGACAGCGAAGAAGATGTTCCGTAACCTGCTCGACGTGTCGGCGACCGTGGAAGTCTTGGAGGACGACGTCGTGGTGCGGCTGGACAAGCGGGCGCATAACCCGTACCTCGTCGCCTCGCAACTCGCGGACGAACCGACGCCGATGCCCTGGTTCGGCGGCAAACGCTTGACCATCCGCTTTTCCTGACCCCACACGTCCCTTTTGTTAACCGAATTGGGTAGCGTGGAAATCGAGGCTAGCCCAGATTGCGCACCGTGCATAGGCAAGGAGAGCCTCGCGCAGTATCTAAGCTGTGCTTTGCCAACAGTTTAGACATCAGCGGAGGCTCAAGACCATGTGTGACCAGCAGCAAACTCACTTTACCCTGTGGGACATCGGCCGGCAACGGCTGGAGGTCACCTTCGACCAGGGGCCGGTCGTCGCCGACGCGGGCCTGCTGGCCGTCCGCGCCCTGGAGCGGCCCCTGGGCATCCTGGCCG
This sequence comes from Burkholderiales bacterium, assembly GCA_035571675.1. Taxonomy (GTDB): domain Bacteria; phylum Pseudomonadota; class Gammaproteobacteria; order Burkholderiales; family SG8-39; genus CAIYPG01. The sequence goes on from DATNCF010000274.1 coordinate 2,467, forward strand.
AGCTGGCGGCGCGGCTGCCCGACC
>DATNCF010000275.1:0-7384 GCA_035571675.1 Burkholderiales bacterium
GTGGGACAACCTGCGCCTGGGCGCCGCCGCCAAGCCCGCCGACAAGGCCGGTTTCGACCGCGCGGTGGAGAACATCCTCACCGTGTTCCCCATTCTCAAGGAAAAGCTGAAAGCCTACGCGCGCGACCTGTCCGGCGGCCAGCAGCAGATGCTGGCGCTGGGGCAGGCGTTCGTGGCCCAGCCGCAGGTGCTGCTGTGCGACGAACCGTCCACCGGCCTCGCGCAGGCGCTGCTGCCGCCCATCCTGACCTTCCTCAAGAACTGGGCGGCCTCGGGCACGGCCATCATCATCGTGGAGCAGCACATCGACATCGCGCTGCCCGTGGCCGACCGGGCCATGGTGATCGAGCGCGGCCAGGTGAAGTTGTCCTGCGCCGCTTCCGATCTCAAGGAACAACTGCGCAAGGCCAACGAAGGCCGCGCCACCGCGGCGGCGTAGGCTTCGCGATCCACGTCGGGCCGCGCCCGGCCATTCCGCCATTTGCCGGACGCCCGTCCGGCAAACCTCCCATGGCGCCACATTCCGTTCCGGTATGATGGCGCCATTTCATTTATCCCCAATACCTAGGGGAAAGTCTCAGAATGGCAACAAAATCTAGGGGTTACAACGCGGAGGACATTGAGATCCTGGAGGATCTCTCGCCCATCCTGCACCGTCCGGGCATGTACACCGATCCGGTGAACCCCAACCACGCGCTGGTCGAGATCATCGACAACGCCTCGGATGAGGGCCTGGCGGGCTTTGCCAAAAACGTCACCGTCACCCTGTACGAGGACGGCTCGGCCCAGGTCGACGACGACGGCCGGGGCATTCCGGTGGACATCCACCCGAAAAAGAAGATTCCCGCCGTGCAGGTGATCTTCACCACGCTGCACTCGGGCGGCAAGTTCCGCAAGACCGACAAGGAATCGGCCTACCGCATCGCCGGCGGCCTGCACGGCGTGGGCGTGTGCGTGCCCAATGCGCTCTCCACCCGCCTGGAAGTGGACGTCAAGCGCGACGGCGGCCTGTACCACATTGCCTTCGCCGGCAACGGCAAGCTCAAGGATCCGCTGAAGAAGGTGAAGGCGGTCGGGCCGCGCGAAAGCGGCACCTCCATACGCTTCTGGCCGGACGCCAAGTACTTCGACTCGCCCAAGATCGCGGCCGCCGACATCGCCGCGCTGTTGCGCGCCAAGGCCATGCTGCTGCCGGGCGTGAAGTTCACGCTGGCCATCGAGAAGAACGGCAAGCTCGACACCCAGACCTGGCACTTTCCCGAGGGCATTAAGGGCTATTTCCGCGACGCCATCGAGGGCCTCGCGCCGGTGGCGGACAGCTTTCTCGGCGAGCGCTACATCACCGCCCAGTCGGAGTCGGACAGCTTCGCCGAGGGCGAGGGCGCCCTGTGGGCGCTGGCCTGGACGGCCGAGGGCGAGGTGGTGGCCGAGTCCTACGTGAACATGATTCCAACCCGCCATGCCGGCACGCACGTGGCCGGACTGCGCGAGGGCGTGTACGCGGCCATCCGCAACTTCATCGAGCACCATGAAATGGGCCAGCGCGGCCTGAAGCTGGTGCCCGAGGACGTGTGGTCGCGCGCTTCCTACGTGCTGGCGGTGAAGATGCTGGACCCGCAGTTCAAGGGCCAGGTGAAGAACGAGCTGATTTCGCGCGACGCCGTGAAGCTCACGGGCCAGATGGTGCGCGACCCCTTCGAGCTGTGGCTGTCGCAGCACGTCGAGGAGGGCAAGCGCATCGCCGAGCTGTGCATACGCCAGGCGCTGGCGCGCACGCGCGCGGCGCAGAAGGTGGAGCGGCGCAAGACCTCGGGCGTGGCCGTGCTGCCGGGCAAGCTCACCGACTGCGCCTCCGAGGACCCGGAGCGCAACGAGTTGTTCATCGTCGAGGGCGACTCGGCCGGCGGATCGGCCAAGCAGGCGCGCGACAAGGAATTCCAGGCCATCCTGCCGTTGAAGGGCAAGCCCAAGAACACCTGGCAGGACGCGCCCGAGACGCTGTACGCCAACAAGGAAATCGAGGCCATCGCGCTGGCCATCGGCGTGGACCCGCATGAGCGTTCGGCGAGCGCGGACCTTTCAGGGCTGCGCTATCACAAAATAGTCATTCTTGCGGACGCCGACGTGGATGGTTCGCACATTCAAGTGCTGCTGCTCACGCTGTTCTTTCGCCATTTCCCAAAACTCATCGACGCGGGCCATGTTTACGTGGCCCAGCCGCCGCTGTTCCGCATCGATGTGCCGGGAGCAGGGAAAGGACGTCCGGCGCGCAAGCTGTATGCGCTGGATCGCGCGGAACTGGACTCCATCGAGGCCAAGCTTGCCGACGAGGGCGTGCGCGAGGGAAGCTGGAACGTGAGCCGATTCAAGGGCCTGGGAGAAATGTCGCCGGAACAACTGTGGGAAACCACTTTGAATCCCGATACCCGGCGTATGCTGGTGGTGCGCGAAGCGCCGCCGGAGTCCGATGAAAGCGATAGTGGCGTGTTCGAGAAATTGATGGCGCGCGAAAACGCGCTGCAACGCCGTGAATGGATGGAGACTTACGGCAATCTTGTGGATGCGGATATCTCGTAAGCCGGAAGCTTGATACAGATTCAAAGATGAACGATCAGAATGATTTGTTCGGCGGTCCTGATTCGGACGGGCCGAAGTCCAAGAAAGCGCCACCGCCGGCAGTGCGGAAGGACAGGAACGAGGCCCCCGCCTCCGGCGGGGGAGAGGGGGGTGGGCCGCCGTCGCGCTTCGCACCCATGTCGGGCGAGTTTGGCGACAGCCTGCCGCTTGGCCAATACGTTTCCACCCAGTATCTTCAGTATGCGATCGCCACCGTCAAGGACCGCGCGCTGCCGCGGGTGACGGATGGGCAGAAGCCCGTTCAGGCGCGCATTCTCTACGCCATGTGGGACATGGGCGGCCGGGCCGGCACGCCGCGCAAGAAATCGGCGCGCGTGGTGGGTGACGTGCTGGGCAAGTTCCATCCCCACGGCGACGCGTCGGTTTACGACGCGCTGGTGCGCATCGCGCAGGACTTCACGCTGCGCTACCCGCTGGTGGACGGCGAGGGCAATTTCGGCTCGCGCGACGGCGACGAGCCGGCGGCCATGCGCTATACCGAGGCGCGCCTGACCAAGTTCGCCGAGGTGCTGCTCGCCGAGCTCGACGCCGGCACGGTGGACTTCACGCCCAACTACGACGGCAGCCTGGAAGAGCCGCAGGTGCTGCCGGCGCGGCTGCCGGTGGTGCTGCTGAACGGCGCCTCGGGCATTGCCGTGGGCATGGCCACGGAAGTGCCGAGCCACAACCTCACCGAGGTGGCCAACGCCGCCATCGCGCTGATCCGCGATCCCGAGATCACCATCGCCGGCCTGATGAAGTCCATCAAGGGACCGGATTTCCCCGGCGGCGGCCAGATCATCACGCCGCGCGCCGAGATGCGCGAGGCCTACACCACGGGTCGCGGCGCGGTGCGCGTGCGCGCCCGCTGGACCATCGAGCGCCTGGCGCGCGGCCAGTGGCAGATGGTGGTGACCGAACTGCCGCCCGGCACGTCCTCGCGCAAGGTGCTGGAGGAGATCGAGGCGCTCACCAACCCCACGCCCAAGGCCGGCAAGAAATCGCTGTCGGTGGAGCAGCAGCGCGAGAAGCAGATGGTGCTGTCCATGCTGGAGAAGGCGCGCGACGAGTCCGACCGCACCCATCCGGTGCGGCTGGTGCTGGAACCGCGCTCGTCGCGCCTGTCCGAGGAGGAATTCGTGAACCTCATGCTGGCCAAGACCAGCATGGAGACCAACGCGCCCCTCAACCTGGTGATGGTGGGCCTGGACGGCCGCCCCACGGGCAAGAACCTGAAAAGCGTGCTGGCCGAGTGGGTGGAGTTCCGCTTCAACACGGTCACGCGGCGCACCCGGTTTCGCCTGGACAAGGTGCTGGACCGCATCCACGTCCTGGAAGGGCGGCTGCTGGTGCTGCTCAACGTGGACAAGGTCATCAAGATCATCCGCAACGCCGACGATCCCAAGGCCGACCTGATCAAGGCGTTCAAGCTGTCGGAACGCCAGGCCGAGGACATCCTGGAAATGCGCCTGCGCCAGCTCGCCAAGCTCGAGCACATCAAGGTCGAGCAGGAGCTGGCCGAGCAGAAGAAGGAGCAGAAGGGCCTGGAGAAAATCCTCGGCTCCAAGCGCGCGCTCGAAGACCTGGTGGTGTCCGAAATCGAGGCCGACATCAAGACCTTCGGCGACAAGCGCCGCACCATGATCGAGGAGTCGGAAAAGGCCGTGGTGGAAACGCCGGTGATCGACGAGCCGGTCACGGTGATTTTCTCCAAGAACGGCTGGGTGCGCTCGCGCCAGGGCTGGGAGGTCGATCCCGCGACCCTGTCGTTCAAGGAAGGCGACAGCCTGTTGTCGCTGATCAAGTGCCGAACCGTCGACCCGGTGGCCTTCCTGGATTCCAACGGCCGCGCCTATTCCATGCAGGCGGGCGACCTGCCGCCGGGCCGCGGCGACGGCGCACCGGCATCGTCGCTGGTGGAAATCCAGAACGCCGGCAAGATCATGTATTGCGTGGCGGGCAAAGCGGACACCAAGCTATTGGTGGCATCGAGCGCCGGCTATGGATTCCTGTGCACGCTGGCCGACATGCTGAGCAACCGGCGCGCAGGGCGCGAGTTCATGAACATCGATGAAGGCCACACGCCGATCGCACCCGCGGTTTACGAGGACGCCGCGCGCGTGGCGGCCGCTTCGGGCGAAGGCCGGCTGCTGGTGTTCGACATCGCGGAGATGAAGGCCATGGCGCGCGGACGTGGTGTCATCATCATGGGCCTGGAAGAAAAAGAGAAGCTGTGCGTTGTAACTGCTTACAATGGAAACACGCTGCTGGTGGAGGGCGTGGGCAAGGGCGGCAAGAGCAAGTCGGTTACTTTGTCCGGCGCCAAGCTGGAGCACCACGTCGGCCATCGAGCCCGCATGGGCCGTGTGTTGCCCGATCGGATGACGCCCGTCTCGATTACCGTTCCTGCCAAGCCCTGATGTACTTAACCATCGGTACTCGACCAAGTGGATCGTACTTGGCCATCATGGATCGTATTTAACGATGCGCACGATCAGCGCGACCAGCGTCAGCGCCAGGATGGCATAGCTCGCCACTGGGGCGTAGGAGGCCAGGATCACGGCCAGCAGGTAGGCTGAATTGACGATGATGTAGCTGGGGTACTGCTTGCGCAGCCGCTCCATGCCATGGCCGGGTTCCACGAGGTGCCGGTGGTGCAGCACGTAGGAGAGCATGCCGAAGCCCACGGCGTTGCAGGCCAGCAGGTTGGCCCCATAGATCAGGATGGGCAGCGGCTCGTAGGGATAACGGCCCAGCAGTGCGGTGGGGAAGGGCAGGAAGCTCACCAGCAGGAGCAGCAGCAGGTTTAGCCACAGGATGGCCCCGTCCACCTTGACGATGAGTTCGGACGAGCGGTGGTGGGTGATCCAGTACAGCCCGATGATGGCGAAGCTCATCACGTAGGCCGCGATCCGGGGCAGGGCCTCGATGAGCGCGTGCGGCAACTCGTCGTAGCCCACCTCGGGCAGCTTGATTTCGAGGATCAGAAGGGTGATGACGATGGCGAACACGCCGTCGCTGAAGGCCTCCAGGCGGGTCTTGGTCATGGCCGCCTGGATTTTGCTCTCGGGATGGTTAGTCATGGTGGTTTGGGGTCATAAATCCTCCAGGCTGCGCGGCCAGGATTTTTTCAGCAGCCGCGACAGCGCGCGGTCGGCCAGCACCGTGCCGCCGGTCTGGCAGGCGGCGCAGTAGTTGGTCTCGTTCTCGGCATAGACGATGCGCTGCACCGGCGCGCCGCACACGGGGCAGGGCTGGCCGAAGCGGCCGTGCACGGACATATCTGGATGGAAGGCAGTGACCTTCTCGGGGAATTCGCTGCCCGCCTGCGCCCGCAACCGGTCCGTCCACTCGGAAAGCACTTCGAGAATGGCTTTGTAAAGCCGGGCAACCTCTTCCGGCTTGAGCTTTTGGGTGAGCGCGATGGGCGAGAGCCTGGCCCGGTGCAGGATTTCATCCGAGTAGGCGTTGCCGATGCCGCTGAAGGCGTGCGGGTCGGTGAGGGCGCGCTTGAGGGTGTGATTTTCCGAGGTCAGGCGGCGCGCGAACTCGGCCTCGTCAATGGCGCCGATGTCGACTCCGCCGGGATCGAGCGCGGCCAGCGCCGCCTCGCCCTGCACCAGGTGCAGCGAGGCGCGTTTCTTGGTGCCGGCCTCGGTGAAGGCCAGCCAGCCCGAGTCGAACTCGAACACGGCCAGGGTGATGCGGCCGGGCAGCTTGCCGCCCGGCGTGACCCAGCGCAGTCGCCCAGCCACCATGAGGTGCAGCACCAGGAACATGCCGCCGTCGAGCGCAATCACAATGCGCTTGCCAATGCGGCGTAGTCCGACGACCTTGCGGCCCTCCGCCGCGGAGATGGGCGGTACAGCGGTGCGGAGCAGGAAAGTGCTGATCAGCCGAATGCGCTCCAGCCGATGACCGAGGATGCGCTTCTCCAGGCTCTCAATATAGACAACGACGTCGGGCAACTCAGGCACGTTCCCCCTACCTTCCCGCGGAGCAGGAAGCCTCGTGATTATTCTGCGGCTACCTCGGCGTGGGATATTGGTGGCTTACAGCCACTTTTGCATGGAATAACCGCCGATCCACGGCCGCTGCAAGGCAGCGCCAGCTATCTGCCGTCCCCATTTGAATTCCTTGTACAGCACCACGAAGCGCCACATGTCGCGTATGACTTTGGCGCGGTCGGACCAGGAAAGGGCCCTCAACGCCTTCGGGAAATCCGCCTCGTGAGGCTTGCCGAATGCGATCTTGAGCGGATTCCACTGGTCGCTGGTGCGCCGCACCTCGGAGGCGATCATCCGCCTGTACATGTCCTGTACCGGGCGATTGCGCAGCCGCGCCTCGACCACCGCTTCGCCCGATATTGCCCCCGAATGCAGGGCGCAGCTCATTCCCTCGCCGATCATGTTGAGGAAGCCTGCCGCCTGTCCGGTGATGAGCACGTTGCCCTTGCCGAATACGTAGCGGTTGATGAGCGAAGGGCCGAAGTTCTCGCCGCAGCCCTCGTCCTCGGTGTGCGGGGCGAGGCGCACGCCGTGCTTTTCTTCCAGGTAGCGCACCACGTTCTCGTGCCGGCGCGCGAAGTTGTCGCCGCGCTTGAAGCCCACGCCCACGATCTGGCGGCCGTCGCGCGCATGGCTCCAGGTGTAGTGCCCGAGGGCGGGATGGAACCAGAAATGGAAATAATCCGGGTCGAGCGGGCAGTCGATGATGTCGTGGAACTTCTGGCCCACGAAGAACCAGGGAATCTGCTTGGGATAGTCGG
>DATNCF010000276.1:0-3985 GCA_035571675.1 Burkholderiales bacterium
AAGGGTTCCCACCGCGGCGGAGGCGTGCGCGGATTGAGCAGGCCGTCGAGGGCCGCGTAGCCGGCCGGCGCGCCGCGGTAGGCCTCGCCCGGCAGCAGGAAATTGCGGTTGAGATCCACGTTGTGTTCATTGACCCGCCGCAGCCAGGCGAAACCATAAGGGTTCAGCGCATGCAGGAACAGGCATTGCACCTTGGGATATTGCACGCGCGGTTCGCGGCCTTTCCAGCGCTGGAGCAGCGCGAGTTGCACCGCCGATCCGAAAAAGCCCTCGACGCCATGCAGGCCCGAGGACAGCACCAGAACCTTGCCGTCCGGGTTCGACCCTGAGAACGCCGCGTCGACGGTGAGATCGCCGCCGTCCGGCGCGGCGCAGCCGATGGGATGCGATTCCAGCGTCCATCCCGCGGCCTGGGCGGCTTCGCGAAAGCGCTGGCGCGCCGTGGCGTAGTCGGGGGAGAAGAAATCCATCGGGTGAAACGTCGGATATCCCATCATAGCCCAGGCAGGGCCGCGACCGCGCGGGGCGCCGGTCCATCATTCCCTATAATGGGAGAATGGATGCACGCGTCATGGCCATTTCCGTGGGCAATTTCGTCACCGCCTGCGGGGCGTTCGTGGTGGTCGGATTGTTGAATGAAATTGCCACCGACCTCGACGTGTCGGTGGCCGTGGCGGGCCTTCTGGGCGCGGGGTTCTCCGCCGCGTCCTGCGTGTTCGCGCCCGTGGCGGGCATACTCGGCAGCCGCATGAGCCGGCGCGCGCTGCTGTGCAGTGCGCTGGGGGTGAACGCCGCCTGCTCCTTCGTGTCGGCGGCGGCGCCCAATTTCAGCGTGCTCATGGCGTCGCGCATGCTGCTCGGCGGAACCGTGGGCGCCTACGTTCCCGCCAGCGTCAGCACGGCCAGCATGCTGGTGCCGCCCGAGCGGCGCGGCAGCGCCATATTCGCCATCGGCCTGGGCGCTTCGGCGGCGCAGGTGTTCGGCGTGCCGGCCGGGGTATGGCTGGGCGGCGTGTTCGGCTGGCGCACCACGCTGTTCGTGTTCGGCGCGCTTGGCGCGGCCGTGGCGTGGTGGCAATGGCGCAGCGTGCCGAAAACCCTGCGCGCCGTGCCCTTCGACCTGCGCGGGTGGGACGAGCTGAGGCGCAACAAGGCCATCCTGGCCACGCTGGCGGTGAGCGCCCTGCAGGCCATGGCCGGCATGCAGACGCTCACGTATCTTGCGCCGCTGCTGCGCGATTCGCTCGCCGCCACGCCGCGCACCATCAGCCTCATGATGGGGGCCTTCGGCGCCTGCGGCGTGATCGGCAGCCTGATCTGCATGCGCATCATGGACCGGGTGGGGCCGATGAAGGTGTCGGTGGCCGCGCTCGCGCTCATCACGGCCAATTTCCTGCTGCTGCCGCTGGCGCACGGCTCGCTCGCGCTGACGGCCGTGTCGCTGGGCATGTGGGGCGCGGGCTTCATGCTCATCGGCTCCTCGCAGCAGACGCGCATGGTCATGCTCAGTCCCAAGCTCGCACCGGTGTCGGTGGCGTTCAATACCTCGTGCGTGTTCGCCGGCGGCGCCCTGGGCGCCGCCATCGGCAGCGCCACCATCACCATGCTGGGCGTGGGTGCGCTCACCTGGGTGAGCCTCGCGCTGGTGCTGGCGGCGGCCGGCGTGCTGCTCACGGCGCGCCCCGGAGTGGTGATCGAAGCAAAACCCGCTTGACGTTGCCAGGCCCGACGTTTCAGACCCTCCGCCTGAAGGAGACCGCATGCGCTATGAACTCTATTACTGGCCCGGCATCCAGGGCCGCGGCGAATTCGTCCGACTGGCGCTGGAAGCCGGCGGCGCCGATTACGTCGACGTGGCCAGAACGTCCGGCGGCGAGCGCAAGCTCATGCAGGCGCTGGGCGACGAGCGCCAGGAGCGCCCGCCGTTCGCGCCGCCCTTCTTCAAGGCGGGCAGGGTGGTCATCGCCCAGACCGCCAACATCCTGCTCTACCTCGGTCCGCGCCTGGGCCTGGCGCCGCGCGACGAGGCCGGGCGGCTGTGGTGCCACCAGTTGCAGCTCACCGTCGGCGACCTGGTGAAGGAGGCGCACGACGTCCATCATCCCGTGGGCGCCGGCCTGTACTACGAGGAGCAGAAGCGCGAAGCCAAGCGCTACGCCAAGGAGTTCACCGCCGAGCGCATACCGAAATACCTGGGCTATTTCGAGCGCGTGCTGGAGCGCAATGCGCGCGGAGCCGGGCACGCGGTGGGACGAAAGCTGAGCTATGTGGACCTTTCGCTGTTCCAGGTGATGGCGGGATTGCGCTATGCCTTCCCAAAAACCATGCAAGCGCAAGCTCATGGCCACCCGGGTTTGGCCGCCCTCCACGACAAGGTGGCGGAGTTGCCCAGAATCGCCGCCTACCTCAAATCAAAACGGCGCCAGGCGTTCAACACGTCCGGCATCTTCCGGCACTACCCCGAGCTCGACCGCCCAACTACCGGCGCGAAGCGCCGGGCCTCGTGATTCGGACCGCAGCCGCGTTTAGCGATGGCTAGAATGAAAAAAACCCGCCGAAGCGGGGTTTCGTATTTTCGTTGATAAGTCCAGGTTCAGACAGGCTGCCGGCGCCTGCGCGCGATGAAGCCCATCAGGCCCAGGCCGCTCAGCAACAGGGCATAGGTCTCAGGTTCGGGCACGGCGGCGACGGGATTGTGCGGAGGCGGGGGAGGAGGATCCACCAGGGTGATGGGCTCTGATACCAGCGCGCCGGACTTGACTCCATAGGCATCCACGAAGCGCGCCTTGATCGAATCCGCGCCATCCGCCGTGAACAGCGTGCCCTTGGCCACGGTCACGTCGAATACCCAGGTGTAGTCGATGCCGACGCCGTTGCCCTTGTTGATCGCCACGCCCTTGCCGCCGTTCAGCAGGCTCAGGCTGTTGGCGCATTCGAATCCGGAACCGCCGCCGCCGCAGCCGCTGGCTGACAGTCCGCTCGCCTGGAGGCTCCAGCTCGAAGCTCCGCCCGGAGCGTTAACCAGCGTCGCCGATAGGACCGAACTGGCCGGCTTCAAGGCCACCTGATCAAGGAAAAGACCCGTGCCGCTGTAGAGGTTGGTATCCACCCCGAGCGTGAGTTCGAAGGTTTGCGTGGCGGCGGTTTGTGAAATGGGGCTGCCGTCATACTGCAATGACCAGATCGTGCCCTGGAAAGAATCCGCCAAGGCGGGCGCCGCGGAAACCAACGCCGCAGCCGCGAGGCCGGCGCTTAACCCTTGCTTGAATGACTTTTTCATCTTCTTGTCCCAATTCAATGACGGCGGTGGCCGCCCACGCCGTCCCTATGTGCAATGCCCGTGCCAGTGGGTAATTGCGCGATGCGTCGCACATGACGGGTGGAAACACCCTTGATGCCGGCGGAAATTGGGCAAAAATCACGTATTTAAGCCTGAATTGGGGTCGGACCAGTCCTTTGCGGTGGTCTTGCCCGTTGAGCCCCCGGCAGTGTGTCGAAAGCTCGGCAGGTGGCGATGCTTTTGCCTGGGATGGCCGACGCCAATCGCGCCGACGGCATCATGCCCAAGGCCGCCAAGGCCGGCTGCCAGTCAGTCGACCGGCTGGTCAGGTGAGATAGACATACAGGCCCTGAATGGGCCTGAATTGGTCCTGGCGGATGGGGGCGGTGAAGGTCTCGCTCACCTGAAAGCCGTGCGCCGCGGCCAGGCGGCGCACGTAGGCCTCGGAGTGGGCGTAGCGCAGGCTGGGCTGCAGCACCACGTCCTCGTTTCCCGGTGAGCGTTCCAGGGTCATGGCGAAGCAGCCGCCCGGCTCCAGCACTCTGCGCACCTGGCGGAACACCTCCGCCAGATCGCCCACGTAGACGAACACGTCCGCGGCCAGCACCAGGCCGTAGCGCCGCTCGCAAGCCGCGAGGTATTCCGCCACGTCGGCGTGCCCGAGATCGCGGTACGCGCCGGACTTGCGCGCCTCGTCCAGCATGG
>DATNCF010000277.1:0-5312 GCA_035571675.1 Burkholderiales bacterium
AGCACAGCAGGAAAACCGCCCAAATGACCGAACCGGCCCGCATTGCGCGCATCATGATGTGAATCCCCTTTTCATCAACATACATGCCCCGGCCTTGATCGGGCTCTTGCTCTTTGCTGCTCGCATTCACGAGGCTCCACGCTTCGCGGGGAGAATCTCAAGTCCGAGCTTCGTTGCGCGCCCCCGCGAGGCCATTATCCCTTCCCGCGCTGCGGGAAGCCTCGTGAATGCACGCTAGAAAACTCTGAAGAATCCGTTATTTTGAAGCTTAGGGCTTGTGATACTCCACGGCGTTGGCGATCACCTTGACGCTCTCGGGCGGTGTTTCCCCCACCACGGTGATCCAGTGATCATCCAGCCGGCGGGTGAACACGTTGATGGGGCCCTGGCGCACCAGCCCGACGGGGCCGGCCTGCCGTCCCGCCAGCGGCTCGATGAACACCGACACCGCGGCCAGCCCGTCGGACAGCACGATGTGGCCCACGCCGGACGCGGAGCCGATGTTGCGGCGCATCTCGCCGATTTTACGGAAGCCCGAGGGCGTGGATTTCAGCACCCAGCCGGCGTCGGAGAGACTGGCGTCTGTGGCCACCGAGTCCTCGATGCGCCAGTTCTTGTCGCGGGCGGCGAAGCTGGGCTTGACCTTGTCCTTGTCCACGTGGCCGATTTTCAGCTCAGTGAAGGCGAAGGTCTCGACCGGCTCGTGCTTCTCGTTGAAGGCGCGGGCCTTGATCAGCATGCCGGTGTTCAGGTCGGCCCACAGCTTGTGGCCGTAGCGCAGCTGGTCCTTGGGGTCGAGCAGCAGCACCTGGCACTCGAAGCCGGCGACGCGCTCCACGTCGCCCTTGGACACGGCGTAGCTCGCGGCCAGGTCGCCCACCTGCACGGGCAGGATGGCGGGGAAGGATTGCGGCACGCTTTGGCGCTCGATCTTCACCGTCATGCTGCCGGGAATGTAGTAGGCCACCTGGTTGGCGCTGCGCACGATCTCGCGCACGCCGCCCTCGAGCGGCTCCAGCTTCTCCTGGGCGCCGGAGGCATCCACGTAGCGGGTGATGCGCGAGGTCTCGACGTAGGGCCCGTGCTGGTAGATGAAGGTGCCGGCGTACGACAGCTTCTGCGTGGCCGTATAGATTTTCTGCAGCCACTGCATGGCGGCAGGGTCGGCCTGCGCCAGCGCGACTGCGGGCGCGAGCAGCAGCAGGAGCGGCCATGCCGGCATAGCCCGCATGCGCCGCGCTGTTCTCACCTGCCGGACTCCTCGGAAACCAGCCGGACGTAGGGCGCCACGCCCTGCATGGCGTTGGAAGGCGAGAACTGCTGGTGGGCGAGCAGGTAGTTTTCCACGTCGGGGGCGGGAACCTGGCTCGCGGCCACCGCCGTTGCCCCAGGGGTGATCGAAGCCGTGCCGGCTGCGGGCGCGGAGGCCAGCACTGGTGCGGGCGCCGTACCCACGGGACCGGCGCCGGCCGGGGCGACACTGGCCGAGGCCGGTAGGGTTGCGTCGCGGACGGCGACCTGGGCGTCCGGGCGCGCGTTCAGCATGGGGACCGCGGTCCAGGCCACGAAGGCCACGGCGGCGAAGCCGGCCGCCGCGGAGACGGCGTACCAGGTGCGCTCGCGGCGCACGCGCTGGGTGACGGTGGGGCACAGCACCACCGGCTCGTCGGCCAGGCGCCGCGACACCGCGCGGGCGCATCCGCCCTGCACGTCGCCGCGCAGGGCGTCGCCGATCAGGTGGTAAGTGGCCCAGGTGCGCCGGCAGGCCTCGTCCGAGCGCAGCACCTCGAGCTGCCGCAGTCCGTCCTGGTCCGACAACTCGCCGTCCAGCAGCGCCGATATGTGTTCCGTCATCTCACCACCTCTTGTCTTCACCCGCGTCGATCAGGGGTCGCAGCTTCGCTGCAATGGCGTCGCGCGCCCTGAAAATCCTCGACCTCACCGTCCCGATGGGGCAGTTCATGATCGAGGCGATCTCTTCATAACTCAAACCTTCTATTTCACGCAACTGAATCGCGGTGCGCAATTCATCAGGCAAGCTTTCCATGGCTTCGTTCACTGTCTCGGCCACCTGCTTGGACATCAGCATGCTCTCGGGCGTGTTGATGTCGCGCAACTGCTCGCCGTCGTCGAAAGTCTCCGCCTCCTCCGCGTCGAAATCGGTGACCGTGGGCGCACGCCTGCCCATCGACACCAGGTAGTTCTTCGCGGTGTTGATGCCTATCCTGTACAGCCAGGTGTAAAACGCGCTGTCGCCCCGGAACGAAGGCAGGGCCCGGTAAGCCTTGATGAACGCGTCCTGGGCCACGTCATCCACCTCCGCCGGGTTGCGGATGAACCGCGACAGCAGCCGCGCCAGCTTGCGCTGGTACTTCATCACCAGCAGGTCGAAGGCATGCTTTTCGCCCCGCTGCGCGCGCTCCACCAGCAGCCGGTCCGCGTCCCGGTCACTCATCGGCCACCTTCCCTGGACTGGCACCCTTTGTTGTTCTTCGTCTCGAAGGCGCCGGCGTGGGGGCTCCCGGCCAGCGCGGCTCCAGCCGAAAGCTGGCGGCCGGCGCTCCGGGGCCGAAACACGTGGGCGACCGCAACCCGCTCAGCAGGGAAGACAGAATATTCCTTCATTAGTTCATCGGGCCGCAGATGCCTTTTCCTCTTTTCGCACATTTCCCGGCCTTCCTCCCCAGCGGAGGCGGACGCGCAGCGCGCGCAGGGCTTGGGGATCGGCCGAACGCTGCCCCAGGACGAGCCAGCGCGACCGGGGCTTCCCCATGATGCGCAGCACCACCAGCCACGGCCATACCACGGCCTGCTGCCCCAGCCATCCGGAGCCCTGGGCACCCGAGCGGGCGTCCCAGTGTACGCGCCCGTCCTGATCCAGTTCCAGGCGCAGGACGGAGCCAGGCAGCGCGAGCCAGGCATCTGCCGCGGTGCAAGCGCCTGAAGCAACTGTCGCCACGCTGACAAGGGCCAGTGGAATCCCCTCCAGACTCACCCAGGCACAGAAAATCGCCAGTCCGTGCAAGGTGGCCAGGAGCAGCGCCAGCTCGGGGGCGGGGCGCAGTTGGAGGACCAGCTTTGCGGCCGGCGCTGAGGCCGATACCGACGCAGGCGCAGCCACGGCCGGCTGCGGGGCCGCAGGCAAACCGAGCGGGTCGCCCAGCTTCAGGGACAGCCTCAAACCCTGGCGAACGCCAGGGTGCCGTTGGTGCCGCCGAATCCGAACGAATTGGACAGGGCGAGGTCGATCGGCATGGAGCGTGCCGTGTTGGGCACATAGTCCAGGTCGCAGCCCTCGCCGGGCTGATGGAGGTTGATGGTGGGGGGCGCCACCTGGTGCAGCACCGCCAGCGCGGAAAACACCGCCTCGATGCCGCCGGCCGCTCCGAGCAGATGGCCGGTCATGGACTTTGTGGAACTCACGGCCAGTTTGGCGGCGTGCGCGCCAAAGCAGCGCTTCACGGCCAGGGTTTCCGCCACGTCGCCGAGCGGCGTGGAGGTGCCGTGGGCGTTGAGGTACTGGACCTGGTCGGGGTTGCGCCGCGCGTTGCGCAGGGCGTTGGCCATGCAGCGCGCCGCGCCCTCGCCGTCCTCGCAGGGGGCGGTGATGTGGTTGGCGTCGGCGCTCATGCCGTAGCCCAGCAGTTCGCAGTAGATGCGCGCGCCGCGCGCCCTGGCGTGCTCGTATTCCTCGAGGACCAGTACCCCGGCGCCCTCGCCCAGCACGAAACCGTCGCGGTCCTTGTCCCACGGACGGCTGGCGCCAGCGGGGTCGTCGTTGCGGGTGGACAGGGCGCGCGCGGCGTTGAAGCCGCCAACGCCCAGCGGAGACACCGTGGCCTCGGCGCCGCCCGCCACCATGACGTCGGCGTCGCCGTATTCGATCAGGCGGCCGGCCTCTCCGATGCAGTGGTTGGACGTGGTGCAGGCCGTGACCACCGCCAGGTTCGGCCCCTTCAGGCCCTTCATGATGGAGAACTGGCCGGAAATCATGTTGATGATGGTGCCCGGCACGAAGAACGGGGAAATCTTGCGCACCCCGCCCGCCTGGAAGGCGAGCTGGGTTTCCTCGATGAGCGGCAGGCCGCCGATGCCCGAGCCCACGCACACGCCGATCATGGTGGGATCTTCCCTCGTCATGTCGAGGCCGGAATCGGCGAAAGCGTCCATGGAGGCCGCGAGGCCGTAATGGATGAAGGTGTCGTAGCGCCGCGCTTCCTTGGCGGCGATGTACTGGGTCGGATCGAAGCCCTTCACCTCCCCGGCGAAATGCGTGGGGAAGGCGGACGGGTCGAAGCGCGTGATGGGCGCGATGCCGGACTTGCCGGCGAGGATGTTTTCCCAGGCTGCGGCAACGCTGTTGCCGACCGGCGAAACGATGCCCAGCCCGGTGACGACGACTCTGCGGCGCGACAAGGCAGGTCAGCCCTTCTTGGAATGGGCAGACACGTAATTGATCGCCTGCTGCACCGTGGTGATCTTCTCGGCTTCCTCGTCGGGAATCTCGGTCTCGAACTCTTCCTCGAGCGCCATCACCAGCTCAACCGTGTCCAGGGAGTCGGCGCCCAGATCGTCGACGAACGACGATTCGTTCTTGATCTCGGCTTCGTTCACGCCCAGTTGCTCGGCGACGATTTTCTTGACGCGTTGTTCCACGTTATCCATATCGAACTACTCCCTTCTTCGAGGCAAAGCGATGAGTCCGGCGATGAGCCAGGATCATGTTTCGAAAGGCGCGCATTCTAGCAGATTCAGGTGCGCGACGCTGCAAATTCACCGCTGCATCGTCAATGACTTAGCGCAGCGGAAGGCATCAATTCATGTACATGCCGCCGTTCACGTGCAGCGTGGAGCCCGTGACATAGGCCGCCGCCGGCGAGGCCAGGTACACGACCGCCGCCGCCACGTCGGCCACCGACCCCAGCCGCCCCAGCGGTATCTGCCCAAGCAGCGCCTCCTTCTGGGCATCGGGCAGCGCGCGCGTCATGTCGGTGTCGATGAAACCCGGCGCCACGCAGTTCACGGTGATGTTGCGGCTGCCGATTTCGCGCGCCAGAGAGCGCGTCATGCCGGCGATGCCCGCCTTGGCCGCGGAGTAGTTCATCTGCCCGGGATTGCCGGCCGACCCCACCACCGACGTGACGTTGATGATGCGCCCGCCGCGCGCCTTCATCATGCCGCGCAAGACGGCCTTGGACAGGCGGAACACCGACTTGAGGTTGGTGTCGATCACGTCGTCCCACTCCGATTCCTTCATGCGCAGGGCAAGGTTGTCCTGGGTGATGCCGGCGTTGTTGACCAGGATTCCGATG
>DATNCF010000278.1:0-5132 GCA_035571675.1 Burkholderiales bacterium
GGGCGCCGAAGCCATGGTCACGCCGCTTTGGATGCCGATGGCAGCAATCGGCGTCGGCACGGCCGCGGGAGCCGCCCCGCCCAGGCTGCCCTTGTCGGAAAGGTGGTTCCAACCCAAGTTGAACGGGCCGCCGTTGTAGCGCAGGCTGGTGTACCAGACGCTGGTCTTGCGAGCCCCGGTGGCCAGGTCGGCGCTGCCGCCGGAGGCGCCGTTGCCCACGGAGTAGCCCAGTTGGAAGGTCAAGCCACTGAAGCTGGGCGAATCGTAGTGAATCACGTTGCGCGAACGGGTCGCGAAGCCGGTGGCGACTTGCACTGAACCCGGGGCGTTGGCGTTGACGTAGGTCAGGAACGGCAGGGTGGTGTCGATGGGGCCGTAGATGCCGGCATAGCCGCCCCCTTCCAGGTAGTACTGGTCGACGGCGCCCAGGCGGATGGTGCCCAGGCTGGTGCTCTCGAGGCCCACCCACTGGTTGCCGGCCGTGCTGCCGAAGCCCATGTTGACCACACCGTTGGTGCTGCGGCCGTTGATGGTGGGACGAATCTCGAGTTGGCCCAGTCCGTACAGGCCGCCGCCCAGGTCCTCACGCATGGTGAAGCGCACGCGCGAGGGGCCGCCGTCTTCAAAGGCCATGGTGCTGGTGTTAAGCCCCGCCCGCACCGCATTGGCGTTGCCGATGTTGATCTGGCCCACGTCCGCCTTGATGAAGCCGGAGATGGTCACGGTCGATTGCGCCATCGCCAGCCCAGGGGCCGCCAGCGCTCCCGCCACCGCGACCGCCATGAGTTTCTTGTTCATTAAGAAGTGCTCCTCTGTATGTTGATGCCGTTGTTTGCTTGGGACGCGTGGCGCCCGCTCGAGCTCCTTCGAGAGCTGGCTCGATTCTGAAAAGGTCGGCGACGGCCAACAATGAGCGAAAGATATTTGTATGATGCTCGATGGCAACTTGAAAGACTCTTGTTGCAAGCATGCAACGGCGGCTGTGGGGACGGATGGAATGCCCCCGCTGCAGCGCAAAATCGGGCGCTGGGTAA
Source organism: Burkholderiales bacterium (assembly GCA_035571675.1). Taxonomy (GTDB): domain Bacteria; phylum Pseudomonadota; class Gammaproteobacteria; order Burkholderiales; family SG8-39; genus CAIYPG01. The sequence continues at coordinate 1,035 of DATNCF010000278.1, forward strand.
CAACTGTTACAAATGGCCCAGCGCGTCGCTACCATGGATGGATATACTTGCCGCAGCACAGAAGCAAGGACGGATTGAAAACTTCTGCTTTCAAGCTCATGCGCAAGCATTCACTGACAAGCATCCTGTGAGCGGCATACTCCCTTACGTCACCGCGCCAGGCAGCGTGACCAAGGCGCTGGCCGCCATCCAGGCGGCGGCCAAGCCGCCGCGTGTCGGCATCGACTTCATCCACGAAGTGCTCAAGATACCGGGCAGTTCCGGCCGGCAGATCGGCACCTGGCTGAAGCGCACCGGCTTTGTGGGAGTGGACGACGTTCCGACGGCGCTGTACGAGCGTTTCAAGACTCCGGGCGAAGCGCGGGCGGCGGCGGCCGAAGCCCTGCGCATCGGCTATGCCGGCCTTTTTGCCAGGGCGGCCGACGCGCACGAGCTTGCGGACGATCAGCTTCGCAAAATGATCCAGGACGAGATGAAGCTGGGGCTGGGTTCGAACGTCATCACCCTGGTGCTGGCCTGCTTCAAGGGGCTGCGCGCCTATGCACAGGGGGACGCGCAACCGCAGTCGCAGCCTCATGGCGCCTCTCCTCGCGCGGTGGCGCAAGCCTCCGTCCCGCCCGCGGGCGCCACCGTCTCGCCCTCGGTACGCCTGGCGTTCGACGCCGCATTGCGCCAGGCCAAGCCGCCCGGAAAGGTCGAAATCCCGCCGGCCAACCAGGGCGGCCCCACCATCCAGATCACGCCACCTCCGCAGTCGGGCTTGAGCGGCCTGAGGGCCAGTGCCGCCTATACGATTTATCTCTCGCTGCCCGCCACCAGCGACGCCACGGTGTTTTCGGCCATTTTCCAGAGCCTGAAAGACACGCTGCTCAGTTAGGCGTCAGCCTTGAACCGGAACGACAAAGGGGGCCGCGGCCCCCTTGATTTTTGTGCGCTCAGCCCCCGAACAACGCGTCGAGTGCCGCGCCCGGGTCAGGCGCGCGCATGAAGGCTTCGCCGACCAGGAAGGCGTTCACCCCGGCCGCCCGCATGCGCGCCACGTCGCCTCCGGCCTGAATGCCGCTCTCCGTCACGACCACCCTGTCCGTGGGAATCGAGGGGAGCAGGCCCAAGGTGGTGTCCAGCGCGGTCACGAAAGTGCGCAGGTCGCGGTTGTTGATGCCGAGCAGCGGCGTTTTCAGGGTCAGCGCGTGGTCGAGCTCGGGCGCATCATGCACTTCCACCAATACCGCCATGCCCAGCGACAACGCAATTTCTTCCAGTTCACGCATGCGTGGCGCGTCCAGCGCCGCGACGATGAGCAGGATGCAGTCGGCGCCCATGACTCGCGACTCGTACACCTGGTAGGGGTCGATGACGAAGTCCTTGCGCAGGATGGGCAGCTCGCTAGCGGCTTTTGCTTCTGCCAGATATTTCGGCGCACCCTGAAAAAACTGGATGTCGGTGAGCACCGACAGGCAGGCGGCGCCACCCTTTTCATAGCTGCGGGCGATGTCGGCGGGGATGAAGGGATCGCGCAGCAGGCCCTTGCTGGGGCTGGCGCGCTTGACCTCGGCAATGACAGCGGAGCGCCCTGATTTAATCTTTTTCTCGATGGCCGCGACAAAGTCGCGGCAGGGTGGCATCGCCTCCGCTTCAGAACGCAGCGAAGCGAGATTTCGTTCGCCCTTCGCGCGGGCGATTTCTTCCGCCTTGACGGCAAGAATGCGCTGCAGGATATCGGGAGGTTGGTTGCTCATCGAAGGATGTGCTCCCCTCTGCCGGGGAGAGGCTCTGGGGGAGAGGGAAGCCTGCTCTGCACGCCAACCATCATTTAGCCATTACTTTTTGAGTATGTTTGGCTAATTGATCAAGCTTGGTCCGGGCCGCCCCGCTCTGGATGGCATCAAACGCTTTCTCAATGCCCTCTTCAAAACTTGCGGCTTTCCCGGCAACGTAGATTGCCGCGCCTGCATTGAGGGCGACGATGTCACGCGGCGCACCCGGTTTGTTCTCGAGCGCCCCGATCACCATGTCGCGCGATTCCTCCACCGTGGACACTTTAAGCGCGCCCGAGTCATGTGTCGGCAGGCCAAAACGTTTTGGATGGACTGTGTACTCTTCTATGCGGCCGTCCTTCAGTTCGCCGACCAGCGTCTCGCCGGAGATGGAGATCTCGTCCATGCCGTCCAGGCCGAACACCGTCATGGCGTGGCGCGAGCCCAGGCGCTGCAGCACCCGCACCTGTATGCCCACCAGGTCGGCGTGAAACACGCCCATGAGCTGGGTGGGCGCGCCCGCGGGGTTGGTGAGTGGGCCGAGGATGTTGAAAATCGTTCGGATGCCCAGTTCACGCCGCACCGGCGCGGCATGCTTCATGGCCGAGTGATGGTTCGGGGCGAACATGAAGCCCACCCCCAGTTCGTCAATGCAGCGGCCAACCTCGGCGGGCGGCAGGTTGATGTTCACGCCCAGCGCCTCCAGCACGTCGGCGCTGCCCGACTTGGATGAGACCGCGCGCCCGCCATGCTTGGCGACGCGCGCGCCGGCGGCGGCGCAGACGAAAATGGAAGCCGTCGAGATGTTGAAGGTCTGGGCGCCGTCGCCGCCCGTGCCCACCACGTCCACCAGGTTGCCGGAATCGCGCACCTCGACGCGCGTGGCCAGTTCGCGCATGACCTGCGCCGCTGCGGTGATTTCGCCGATGGTCTCTTTCTTGACCCGCAGCCCCACGGTGAGCGCGGCGATCAGCACCGGCGACATTTCCCCGCCCATGATCTGGCGCATGAGCGCGAGCATTTCATCGTGGAAGATCTCGCGGTGCTCGACTACGCGGGTCAGCGCTTCCTGGGGCGTGATGCTCATGTCTCTCCCTCCGGGTCAGGCGGCGGCGGTCAGGCGGAAACCCGCGGCTCGGCCAGAAAACGCTTCAGCATGGCGTGGCCGTGCTCGGTAAGTATGGATTCGGGGTGAAACTGCACACCCTCCACGGGCAGGGACTTGTGCCGCAATCCCATGATCTCGCCGTCCTCGGTCCACGCTGTGACTTCCAGGCAGTCGGGCAGCGAGGCTCTCTCGACGGCCAGGGAATGATAGCGCGTGGCCGTGAACGGGCTGGGCAGCCCGCTGAACACGCCCTGCCTGGTGTGGATGATAGGCGAGGTCTTGCCGTGCATCAGCGTCTTGGCGTGCACCACCCTGCCTCCGAAGGCCTGGCCCATGGCCTGGTGGCCCAGGCACACCCCCAGCAGCGGCACCTTGCCGGTGAAATGCAGAATGGCCTCGATGGAAATGCCGGCCTCGGTGGGCGAGCACGGCCCGGGCGAAATCACGATGCGCTCGGGCCGCATGCGCTCGATGTCGGCGATGCCGATCTCGTCGTTGCGCACCACCCGCACCTCCGCGCCCAGTTCGCCGAAATACTGGACCAGGTTGTAGGTGAAGGAATCGTAGTTGTCGATCATCAGCAACATGGTCTCCCTCCCTACTTGGCCGCGGCCGCGCGGGGGCCGACGCCCGCACCATCAAAACCCTCGGTGGCCAGTTCGGCCGCGCGCAGCATGGCGCGCGCCTTGATGTTGGTCTCGTTCCATTCCGACTCGGGCACCGAATCGGCCACGATGCCGGCGGCGGCCTGCACGTGCAGCACGCCGTCCTTGATCACGCCGGTGCGGATGGCGATGGCGAGGTCCATGTCGCCCTGGTAGCCGAGGTAGCCCACGGCGCCGGCGTACACGCCGCGCTTCACCGGCTCCAGCTCGTCGATGATTTCCATCGAGCGCACCTTCGGCGTTCCGGTCACCGTCCCCGCGGGGAAGGTGGCCTTGAGCACCTCGACGGCGTCGAAGCCAGGCTTGAGGTTGCCTTCCACGTTGGACACGATGTGCATGACGTGGGAGTAGCGCTCCACCACCATGTTCTCGGTCACCTTCACCGAGCCGATCTCGGCGATGCGGCCCACGTCGTTGCGCCCCAGGTCGATGAGCATGACGTGCTCGGCGCGCTCCTTGGGGTCGGCGAGCAGTTCCTCGGCCAGGGCGCGGTCTTCCTCGGGCGTGGCGCCGCGGCGGCGCGTGCCTGCGATGGGGCGCAGCGTGACCTTGCCCGCCTCCAGCCGCA
>DATNCF010000279.1:0-5668 GCA_035571675.1 Burkholderiales bacterium
GGGCGCGATGAACGATCGGTCCACACCGGTGCTGCGCTGCGCGGAATTGAGCAAGTCCTACCGCGGGATGCCGGCGCTCGAGCGCGTCAGCTTCGACCTGCCCGCGGGCAGCTGCGCCGGCCTGGTCGGCGTGAACGGCGCGGGCAAGACCACGCTGCTCAAGTGCGTCCTGGATTTCTGCGATTTCCAGTCGGGCGCCGTCGAGCTGTTCGGGCGCCCCCACAGCGCGCCCGGCGCGCGCGCCGACCTCGCCTACCTGCCCGAGCGCTTCACGCCGCCGTTCTTCCTCACCGGCCGCGAGTTCCTGAAGTTCATGGCCGATTTCAACGGCCACGCGCACTCCCAGGCCGCGGTGGCCGGCATGCTGGGCGAGCTGGAGCTCGATCTGGCGGCGCTGGAGCGGCCGGTGCGCTCCTACTCCAAGGGCATGATGCAAAAGCTCGGCCTGGCCGCCTGCCTGCTGGCGCGGCGCAGGCTGGTGGTGCTGGACGAACCCATGAGCGGGCTGGACCCGCTGGCGCGCATACGCGTCAAAGGCCAGCTCCACAGGCTGCGCGGCGCGGGCGACACCACGCTGCTGCTGACCTCGCATTCGCTCGCGGACATCAGCGAAATCTGCGACCATATGCTGGTACTGCACGCCGGGCGGCTGTTGTACGCCGGAACGCCCGAGTCGTTCCGGCAACGGCACGGCGCAGCCACGCTGGAGGACGCTTTCTTGAGGAGCATCGAGGGGACCGATGGCTGAAAAACCAAGCCTGCTCATAGTCGATGACGACACTCTGATCTCGGACACCCTGTCCTACGCCCTCGGCAAGGATTTCGACGTACTCACCAGCGACTCGCGCTCGCACGCCATCAGCCTCATGCGCCAGCTCGACGAGCCGCCGCCGCTGGCGCTGGTGGACCTGGGCCTGCCGCCGTCGCCGCACCGTCCCGACGAGGGCTTCAGCCTCATCCAGGACCTGCTGGCGCATTCGCCGGCCATGAAAATCGTCGTGCTCTCGGGCCAGAACGACGCGGCCAACGCGCGCCATGCGCGCACCCTCGGCGCGGCGGAGTTCGTGGCCAAGCCCTGCGACCCGGACCAGCTCAAGAAGCTGCTGTGGGCGGCGCTGCAGTTCCAGAACGCCGAGATCTCGCAGGACAAGGACCATGCCGACGAGCTGCTGATCGGCGCCAGCCCCGCGGTGCAGAAGCTCAAGAGCCAGATCGCCCAGTACGCCGATTCGCCCTTCCCGGCACTGGTCGAGGGCGAATCGGGCACCGGCAAGGACGTGGTGTCCAACCTGCTGCACCGGCTGTCGTGGCGCAAGAGCAAGCCGTGGTTCGCGCTCAACTGCGCCGCCATCGCGCCCACACTCGTGGAGCCCACGCTGTTCGGCTACGTGAAGGGCGCCTTCACCGGCGCCACGCAGAACAAGTCGGGCTATTTCGAGGACGCCGGCGACGGCACCCTGTTCCTGGACGAAATCGGCGAGTTGCCGCTGGAACTGCAGGCCAAGCTGCTGCGGGTGCTGGAAAACGGCGAGTTCCAGCGCGTGGGCGAGACCCAGCAGCGCTTCTCGCGCGCCCGCGTGGTGGCGGCCACCAACCGCGACCTGCGCGCGGAAATCCGCAAGGGGACGTTCCGCGCCGACCTTTATCACCGCCTGTCCGTGTTCACCATCAGCGTGCCGGCGCTGCGCGACATGGAGGACGACCGCCTCGCGCTGCTCGATCACTTCGCCAGGTTTTACGCGGCGCAGGCCCGCGTGGCGCCGTTCAGCCTGGACGAGTCGGGCATGAGGGCCTGGCGCGGCTACCGCTTCCCGGGCAACGTGCGCGAACTGCGCAACATCGCCATCCGCCTCACCACCAAGCACGCCGGCCAGAAGCTCTCGGCGGCCGAGCTGGAGCCCGAGTTCGACCTGGAGTCGCGCGACGCGGGAGGGGCAGCCGGCGGCACAGGCCTGGGCTTGCCGGCCGACCAGGAAACCCTGGTCGAACAGGCGCGCCGCCACCTCGAGCAGCAGCGCAATTTCAACCTCGACGACATGCTCAAGACCTGGGAGCAGGGTTATATCGAGGCGGCCATGAAAATCACCCGCGGCAACGTAAGCCAGGCCGCCAAGGTGCTGGGCATCAACCGGACGACGCTCTACTCTCGCATGGAATCCCTGCAGAAGCAGCAATGACCGCCCGCACGCACGCGCCCCGCTAGCGGTACAAGGCCGAACCCCCGCCATGTACCTCAGTCATTTCGGCCTGAACGAGCCGCCGTTCCGCGTCTCGCCGCACACGCTGACCACGAACAAGGGGGCTACGGCGTGGTCGCGTCGCGCCTCGGAACGTGCGCAGGGAACACGCCGTCATAGGCCGGCTCCGCTGTGCCGTTTCCTTGGCACGACGCTTCGTCGGCCTCCCCCTTGTATATCCCCCACTTCAGAGGGATGCGCTAACAGAGGATGCGGCTGACATGTACCTCAGCCATTTCGGCCTGAACGAGCCGCCGTTCCGCATCACGCCGCACACGGATTTTTTCTTCGACGGCGCCAACCGCGGGCCCACGCTGGAGGCGCTGGTGTACGCCATCACCCACGACGAGGGCATCGTCAAGGTGACGGGCGAGGTGGGCAGCGGCAAGACCATGCTGTGCCGGGTGCTCATGGAACGGCTGCCCGACAGCGTGGAAACGGTGTACCTCGCCAACCCGTCGCTGTCGCGCGATGAGATCCTGCACTCCATCGCCGACGAATTGCACCTTCAACTCGCCGCCGACCGCAGCAGCCGCCTGTTGCGCGACCTGCAGGAGCAGCTCATCGCGCGTTACGCCGCCGGCCGCCGCGTGGTGGTGCTCATCGACGAAGCGCACGCCATGCCCAAGGACACGCTGGAGGAGGTGCGCCTGCTGTCCAACCTGGAATCGGGCCGCCACAAGCTGCTGCAGATCGTGCTGTTCGGCCAGCCCGAACTGAACGAGCTGCTGGGCGGCATGGACATGCGGCAGTTGAAGGAGCGCATCACCCACAGCTTCCGCCTGGAGCCCTTCGTCACCGGGGACGTGGAAAGCTACATCGACTTCCGCATGCGCGCGGCCGGCTACCGCGGTCCCAAGGTGTTCACGCCGCGCGCCGTGCGCCGCATCGCCGCCGCGGCGCAGGGGCTGACGCGGCGCGTGAACATTCTCGCCGACAAGTCGCTGCTGGCCGCCTTCGCGGCCGGGACGCACGCCGTGACCGAAAAGGAGGCGGGCGCGGCCATTCGCGATTCCGATTTCCGTCCACCCGGCGTGTCGCGCAAGGGGTGGGCGGCCGCGGCGCTGGTGGTGGTCGGGCTCGCGCTGGGCATGGCCGGCGAGCGCTGGCTGTCGGTCAGTCCCGCGGCGGTCAAGACCGCGGCGCCCGAAGCGTCCCGCCCCGCCGCCACGCCAGCCGCGGCCCCCGCGACATCGGCGCCCGGCATGCCCTCGGCGTCCGCAGCCGCACCCGCCAATCCGCCGGGAGCCGCAGCCGCTTCGTCGACATCCAATGCGCCCGCAACCCGTCCGGCTGGTGTGCAGACAGCGGGCATGCCGGCTTCCGGCGGAGCCATCCCGGCCGCGGCCAACCCACCGGCAACGCGCCCGGCGTCGCCGGCAAACCCGGCGGCGGCAACGGCCCCAGCGGGAACCTCAAGACCGCCTTCGGCCGTGCTCGCCAACATGGGCCCCGAGGCACCCCATGGTGGTCTGTCGCGGCAAGTGTTTGAAGCCACCCAAGCTTGGCTGAAATCCGGGCCTCAGGACGGGTACAGCATCCAATTGCTGACCGTCAAGGCCGAGGACATCGGAAAAATGGAACGATTCCTCACTCGCGCCTCGAATCAGGTTCCCTTGGAGGAACTGCATCTCTATAGTGTCAAGATCGATGGTGGCCAGCATTACCGGGCCACCTACGGCTATTTCCCGGACAGGCAACTAATTGCCTCTGCAATCAAGGAATTACCCAGTTCACTGGCGACCCAGGCCGCTTATCCCCGCTCCCTGGCGCGCATGCGCAGCCAGAACCGGCAGTGAGCCGGGAATGTCTCAGCCGAGCGTGGAGAATGCAGTTTGTTAGTTGGCAGACATTTTAAGTCTTAATAAATCATATTCTTAGCTAATCCTGCTATACTAGTTTCGTAACTTTGGGGGGAACGACAGACCTATGCAGGGTTTTGCAGCCGCAGCCGTTCGTCGTATAAGCGGCCTCGCTGCGGTGGCGCTCGCCGCCGTGGTTGCGGGCTGCGCGCAGGCGCCCATGAAGGCTTCGCCGGCCCACCTGAACACCGAACCTGCGCCGCCCGAGGCGAGCGCTATTCCGGCGCCGGTGCAGGTGCCCGCCATACTCCCCAAGCCGCGGCCCGCGCAAAAACCCGAGACTTACAGCGTGGTGGTCAACAACGTGCCGGTGCGCGAGTTGCTGTTCGCGTTGGCGCGCGACGCCAAGCTGAACGTGGACATCAATTCCAACATCACCGGCACGGTGACGCTGAACGCCATCGACCAGACCCTGCAGCAATTGCTTTCCCGCATCGCCCGGCAGACGGACATGCGCTGGGAGCTGGACGGCCCCAACCTCACGGTGATGCCGGACTCGCCCTACCTGCGCGTCTACAAGATCGACTATGTGAACATGGAGCGCATCACCACCGGCACAGTGGGCGTGTCGAGCCAGGTGGGCACCGCCGGGGGCGGGTCGGGCGGAGGCGGCTCGGGCGGAACGTCGAACGCTTCCACCACCACAGTGCGCAGCACCTCCAACAACCGCTTTTGGGACACGCTGGTCGACAACATCACGGACCTGCTGCACGAGACGGACAAGATTTTTCCGGCCGCGACCGCAAACGCGGCCAACGCCGCCGCGGCCCCTTCCAACGTACAGGTGAACGTGGCGCAGGGCGCCGCCTCGGCCACGCCCGCCGCGCCCGCGCCGGCGGCGGCCACGCAGCCCGCGCCGACCTTCCGCGAGGCGGCCTCGGTGATCGCCAACCGCGAGACCGGGGTGATCAGCGTGCGCGCCACCGGCCGCCAGCACGAGCGGGTGCAGGAATTCCTCGACCGCGTGCTGGCCAATGCCAAGCGCCAGGTGCTGATCGAGGCCACCATTGTCGAAGTAACGCTCAACAACCAATACCAGCAGGGCATCCAGTGGTCCATCCTGCGGCGCGGCCCCGCGGGCCTCAGCCTGACCCAGGCGCCGGCCGGCACCGCCACGCAATCCGCGGTCAACAGCCAGGCGCTCACCATCGGCCTGCTCGACCCCGCCAACCGCCTGGGCTCGATATCGGCCACCATCACGCTGCTCGATTCCTTCGGCGACGTGAAGGTGCTGTCCAGTCCCAAGATGTCGGTGCTCAACAACCAGACCGCGCTGCTCAAGGTGGTTGATAACAACGTCTACTTCACCATCACCGCCAACACCACCCAGGGCTCCACGGGCGTGGCGGTAACCACGTTCACCACCACACCCAACGTCATTCCCACCGGCATCGTCATGAACGTCACGCCGCAGATCAGCGACGACGACACGGTCATTCTCAACGTCAAGCCCTCGGTGACACGGGTGGTCAGGCAGGTTGCCGATCCCAACCCGGCCCTGCAGCAACTGGCGGTGTGCGGCAACCCGCCGCCCGCCGGCTGCACCGGCGTGAGCAGCACCATTCCCGT
>DATNCF010000280.1:0-3132 GCA_035571675.1 Burkholderiales bacterium
AATGAAGAAGGGACCTGGAACCCGGGTTGATTCGCCACGCCGCGCGGCGCCGGCCGCGCCCCGGCGCACGCCATGCATGCTCATGCGCGTGCTTGCCATCCGCGTGCTTACTGCGGCCCTGGCCCTGTCTGTGTGCATACCCGCATGGGCGCAAGCCGTGCGCTACTACCCGGTGCCGGCGGGTGCCGGTCCGCACGATGTGGCTCCGGCGCCGGATGGCGGCGTGTGGTACACGGCGCAGCGCGCCGGCGCCCTGGGCCGCCTCGATCCCGCCAGCGGCAAGACCGAGCACATTCCCCTCGGCCCGGGATCGGCGCCCCACGGCGTCATCGTGGGGCCCGACGGCGCGGCCTGGGTCACCGACGGCGGTCTGAATGCCATCCTGCGCGTGGATCCGGCCACGCACGCGGTCAAACATTTCCCCCTGCCCGCGGGCACCCCCTACACCAACCTCAACACCGCCGCGTTCGACAAGGCGGGCACGCTGTGGTTTACCGGCCAGTCGGGTTATTACGGCAGGGTCGATCCCCAGACGGGCGAAGTGCGGGTATGGAAGGCGCCACAGGGGCGCGGCCCCTACGGCATCACGGTCACGCCTTCGGGCGAGGTGTGGTACGCGTCGCTGGCCGGCAACCATATCGCGCGCATCGATCCGAACGGCGCATCGAGCCCGGTGCAGCCGCCCACGCCCAACCAGGGCGCGCGCCGCATCTGGTCCGACTCGCGCGGGCGGCTGTGGGTGAGCGAATGGAACTCGGGCCAATTGAGCGAGTACGATCCGGCGGCCCGCGCATGGCGGCACTGGAAGCCGCCCGGCAGCGGCGCGCCGCACGTGTATGCCGTGTACGTGGACGAGCGCGACCGCGTGTGGCTGACCGAATGGTCCAGCAATGCCGTGATGCGGTTTGACCCCGAGACCCAGCATTTCGAGAGATTTCCCAGCAACCAGGGCAACGCCGCGGTGAGGCAGCTCCTTGGCCGGGCCGGCGAAGTGTGGGGCGCCGAATCGGGCAACGACCGCCTGGTGAGAATCAGCGCGCCCTGAGCGCCCGCAACAAACCAAGCCACAAGCCTTGCGCCAAGGAAGCCCCATGCCCATCGACCCGCGCCGCCTGCTCGACACGCCGGTGAAGGAAGTGCGGCAGTCCTACAGCCGGCGCGACACCATGCTGTACGCGCTGGGAGTGGGCCTGGGCGCCGATCCCACCGACGAAGACCAGTTGCGCTTCGTGTATGAAAAAAACCTCGCCGCGCTGCCCACCATGGCCGTGGTGCTGGGCGCCGACGAGGAGTACATGCACAACCCCACCCTGGGCGTGGACTGGTCGCAGGCCCTGCATGGCGAGGAGTACCTGACCGTTCATGCGCCGCTGCCGGTGGAAGGCGAGATGCGGTGCCGCCTGCGCATCGCCGGCGTGTCCGACAAGGGTGCGGGCAAGGGCATGGTGTTGGCCTTCGAGCGCAAGCTCGCCGATGCCGCCGGCCGGCCCCTGGCCACGTCCATCACCACTGCCTTCTGCCGCACCGAGGGCGGCTATGCCCGCACGCCGGCCGAGGCCGTGATGGGCGACTTGCCGCTCCGCCTTGCCGCCGTGCCCGAGGGGCCGCCCGACGCGGTGGTGGAGTTGCCCACGCTGCCGCAGGCCGCGTTGATCTATCGCCTTAGCGGCGATTACACCGATTTCCACGCTGATCCCGCGGCGGCGCGCCGGGCCGGCTTTGAGCGGCCCTTCCTGCAGGGCCTGTGCACCTACGGCGTGGCCGGGCATGCCCTGCTGAAGGCGATGTGCAGCTACAATCCGGCGCGCCTGCGCGGCGTTTCGGCGCGTTTCTCGTCGGTGGTGTTACCCGGCGAAACCTTGGCCGTTGAAATGTGGCGGCGCGGCGGCGACGTGTCGTTCCGCGTCTGGGCCAGGGACCGCAAGGTCAAGGTGCTGGACAACGGCCACGCGGCGATCGCCTGAAGCCGAGGCCTGAGTCCGATGCCTGAATTCCGATTGGCCTGATCCAGCTTTTCCCTGCAATCCGTTTCCATGAAAGCTCGCACATGAGTACTTCCGCTCCGGCGCCGCTCGACGGCATCCGTATTCTCGATTTCACCAGCCTCATGGCCGGGCCGTCCTGCTCGCGCTATCTGGCCGACCTCGGCGCCGAAGTCATCAAGGTGGAAACCGGCGTCGGCGACCTCAACCGCACGCGCGCGCCGGTCAAGGACGGCTGGTCGCGCACGTTCGGCCAGCTCAACACCGGCAAGAAGAGCATCAAGCTCGACCTCAAGACCCAGGCGGGCAAGGCAGCAGCCATCGCCATCGGCCTCAAGTCCGACGTCATCCTGGAGAACTGGCGCCCAGGCGTGGGCGCGCGCCTGGGCGTGGGCTACGCCGATTTCGCGCGCCAGCGCCCCGACATGGTGTATTGCTCCATCTCCGGCTATGGGCAGGTGGGGCCGAATGCCGAGAACGCCGCCTACGCCGGCATCATCCACGCGGCCAGCGGCTACGAGCTGGAGCAGATGCGCCACGACCGCCGCGACATCCCGTCCAACAACGGCGTGTTCATCGCCGACATGCTGGTGGGCGTGTGGGCGGCGCTGGGCGTGCAGGCCGCGCTGTTTCACCGCGAGCGCACCGGGCGCGGCCAGTACGTGGACGTGGCCATGATCGACGCCATGCTCAACCTCATGGTGTTCGAGATCCAGCATGCCCAGCACCAGCAGGGCCTGCTGCGGGCGCAAAAGCCCATCCGTGCCCGCGACGGCTACATCTTGGCCCTGCCCGTGACCCAGGCCAATTTCGAGGCCTTGTCCAAGGCCGTTGGCCACCCGGAATGGATCACCACCGACCAGCGCTTCGCCAAGCAGGCCGACCGGGACCGCAACTGGTTCGAGCTGCTGGGCGAGATCGAGAAATGGACTTCGCAGCGCAGCGCGCGCGAATGCGAGGCCTACTTCACCGAGCTCGGCATTCCGGTGGGGCGCTTTCGCACCATCGCCGAGGTCATGGAGGACCCGCACAGCCTGCAGCGCGGCACCTTCGCCACCATCCACGACGGCGGCGGCGAATACCGCGTGCCCAACTCGGCCTACCAGATGCCCGGCCTCAACGTGGGCGCACGCGACCGGGTGCCCAAGCT
>DATNCF010000281.1:0-8668 GCA_035571675.1 Burkholderiales bacterium
AGAAAAACAACTCCTCCTTGCTTCGCGTATCAAGCCACCGGCCGTCCTCATATCTGAAGTGAAATCCACCTGACTTCGCCGCAACCCATATCTCTTGCGCTGCCCCATGTTTGTTGACGATGATCTTGGTCCCGTCCTCAAACTCGACTTCCAGCACGCCCCCAGCCTTCAATTCCGGCTCGCAGTCCACCCCGCTGGCATCAAAAGCGTGCATCACTTTTTCCAGGGTGCGTTCTGCTTGTTCGTTAAAGTCTTGTTCGTTCATGCCCGTGCTACCATTCGCCGCTCTTTCGAGACGTCCATGAGATATTGTGCCGCGCTGCTTCTAGTGTGTTGCCTGGCTGCCTGCGGCAGCAAGGGGCCGCTGTACCTGCCGCCGCCGGCGGCGAGCGCTCCAGCGGCCAACACGCCGGCGCCGCCTCCGTCTCCCAATACTAATCAACAATCCACTCCGGTCAAGTAAGGACCATGAGTGCTTTTGCCCTGCGGGACGGCGTGCTGCACGCCGAGTCCGTGTCCCTGGAAGCCATCGCGCGCCGCTACGGCACGCCCTGCTACGTGTATTCGCGCGCCGCGCTGGAAGGGGCCTATCGCGCCTTCGCCGAGCCCGCGGCAAAACATGGCGCCTTGATCTGCTACGCCATGAAGGCGAATTCCAGCCTGGCCATTCTGAACCTGTTCGCGCGCATGGGCGCCGGCTTCGACATCGTGTCGGGCGGTGAATTGCGGCGTGTGCTGGCCGCGGGGGGCAATCCGCGCAAGGTGGTGTTCTCGGGCGTGGGCAAGAGCGTGGCGGAAATGCAGGCGGCGCTGGCGGCGGGCATTCTATGCTTCAACGTCGAGTCCGAGGCCGAGCTTCTCCGCCTGTCGCAGGTAGCGCGCGCCATGAAGAAGACCGCGCGCGTGTCGCTGCGCGTCAACCCGGACGTGGATGCGAAAACCCATCCCTATATTTCCACCGGCCTGGCGCGGAACAAGTTCGGCATTGCCCACGACCGGGTGATGGAGGCCTACCGCATGGCCGCCCGCCTGCCGGGACTGGACGTGGCGGGCATCGACTGCCACATCGGCTCGCAGCTCACCGAAGTGGCGCCCTTCATCGAGGCGCTGGAGCGCGTCCTGGAATTAATCGACAGGCTGGCCGCGGCCGGCATCCGGCTGTCGCATCTCGACCTGGGCGGGGGCCTGGGCATACGTTATCGCAACGAGGAGCCGCCTTCGCCTGGTGACTACATGGCGGCGGTGTTCAAGCGTCTCGGGCGGCGCAAGCTGCGCGTGCTGTTCGAGCCGGGCCGGGCGCTGGTGGGCAACGCCGGCATTCTGCTGACCCGGGTGGAGTACCTGAAGCCGGCTTCGGCCAGGAACGCTCCCAATTTCGCCATCATCGACGCCGGCATGAACGACCTGCTGCGCCCGTCGCTGTACTCGGCCTGGCACGATATCCAGCCGGTTACGCCGCGCGCGGGCAAAAACGCCCCGCGCAAGCTGCGCTACGACGTGGTGGGGCCGGTGTGCGAAACCGGCGATTTCCTCGGCAAGGGCCGCCCGCTGGCCCTGGAGGCGGGCGACCTGCTGGCGGTGTTCTCGGCCGGCGCCTACGGCATGGCCATGAGCTCCAATTACAACGCCCGCCCGCGCCCCGCCGAGGTCATGGTGGACGGCACGCGCGCGCACTTGATCCGGCGCCGCGAATCGGTGGACAGCCTGTTCAGCGGAGAGCGGCGGCTGCCCTAATTCAACCGGCCTCAACAGGCGTCAACAGGCCCTGATGGCGAAACCTCGGCTGAATCCCCGACTGCCCCGGGCCATCTGGGTGCTCGGATTCGTGAGCATGCTCATGGACATCTCCTCCGAGATGATCCACGGCCTGCTGCCCGTGTTCATGGTGTCGGTGCTGGGCGCCAGCATGACCACCGTGGGCCTGGTCGAAGGCGTGGGTGAGGCCGTGGCCTCCATGACCAAGCTGTTTTCCGGCTGGGCCAGCGACCGCCTGCGCCGGCGCAAGGCCCTGGCCGTGCTGGGCTACACCCTGGCCGCCTTCACCAAGCCCCTGTTCGCCCTCGCGCCTTCGGTGGGCTGGGTGCTGGCGGCGCGTTTTGCCGACCGGGTCGGGAAAGGAATTCGCGGCGCCCCGCGCGACGCCCTGATCGGCGACCTCGTGCCCGCGGGCTCCCGCGGCGCGGCCTTCGGCCTGCGCCAATCGCTGGACACCGTGGGGGCCGTGGCCGGGCCGTTGCTCGCCGTCGCCCTCATGGCGCTGTTCGCCGACCAATTTAGGCTGGTGTTCTGGCTGGCCGTCATCCCGGCCTTCGCCGCGGCCGGATTGCTGTTCCTCGGCGTGAGCGATCCCGAGCCCAAGGCGGCGCCGGCCGGCGCACCGCCGGTACGATTGCGGCGCGAGTTCAGCACCCTGGGCGCGCGCTATTGGTGGGTGGTCGTGCTGGGTTGTGTGCTCACGCTGGCGCGCTTCAGCGAGGCCTTTCTGATCCTGCGCGCCGGCAGCCTGGGCCTGCCCATCGCCCTCGCGCCCATGGTGCTGGTGGCCATGAACGTGGTGTACGCCCTTTCGGCCTATCCCATCGGCGTGCTGTCCGACCACATGGAACAGAAACACCTGCTCGTCATGGGCTTCGTGGTCCTGATCCTCGCCGATGGCGTGCTGGCCTTCGCCGACGGGCTGCCGCTGGCTTTCGCCGGCATCGCGCTGTGGGGCCTGCACATGGGCATGACCCAGGGCCTCTTGTCGGTGCTTGTCGCCGACACCGCGCCGGAGCGGCTGCGCGCCACGGCATTCGGCCTGTTCAATTTCGCTTCGGGCGCGGCGCTGCTGGGGGCCAGCCTGCTGGCGGGCGTGTTGTGGGACGACATCGGTCCGCGCGGCACTTTTCTGGCGGGGGCGGGAATCACGCTGGTCGGGCTGGTCGGCTGCGTCGGTCTGTTGCCGGGCGGCAGGCGGACCGGCACTGCCTAGCGTCGGCCATCGGCGGACACGCCGCCGCATGCGGGACGCCAGTCGCAAAGGGATTCGTCCGACAGACGCCTGCGGCCCTTTCAAGCAGGCTGAAGCAGCATAGTAAGTTTGCCTGGGCGAGCCATGAACGAAAATCGAGATGAAAACCAAGGGGCGCCGACCGGCGTGTCCTACTGGTTGGATACTTTTTCCCCGCGCCAACGGCCCCCGCTGTCAGACGACCTGCAAGTCGATGTCTGTGTCATCGGCGCCGGCATCGCGGGATTGACCACCGCGTATTTCCTCGCGCGCGCAGGCAAAAGCGTGGCGGTGCTGGAAGACGGCCTGATCGGCAGCGGCATGACCGGTTACACCACCGCCCACCTCACCAACGCGCTTGACGACCGCTATTACGAGCTGGAGCGCTACCACGGCCAGGCCGGGGCCCGCCTGGCCGCGGACAGCCATACCGCGGCCATCCGCGCGGTAGAGGACATTGTCCACGCTGAGGGCATTGACTGCGATTTCCGGCGTGTCGACGGCTACCTGTTCCGCCCCCCGGGCGATGCCGTAGACGAGCTCAACAAGGAACTGGCCGCGGTGCATCGGGCCGGCCTGACCGAGGTCGCCGTCGTCGCCGGTGCCCCGTTGGAGGGCCTGGACAGTGGAACCGCCCTGCGTTTCCCCAACCAGGGCCAGTTCCATCCCTTGAAATACCTGGAGGGGCTCGCGCAAGCCATTGAGCGCCTCAACGGCCGGATTTTCTGCCACACCCACGCGACTTCGGCCGCCGGCGGACGGCCCGCGCGCGTCGAAACGAACGTGGGTCATGCGGTGACCGCGGAGGACCTGGTCATTGCGACCAATGTGCCCATCAATGACCGCCTGGTGATTCACACCAAGCAGGCGCCCTATACCACCTACGTCGTGGGCCTGGAAGTCTCCGCCCCGGCGCCGGCCGGCGCCGGCGAAGCGCTCGCCTCGGCCCGTCCCGCCCTCTACTGGGACACGCGCCAAAGCGCGGGGGATGAGGCCTCCGGAAAGGCGCCCTACCACTATGCGCGGCTGGCGCGCGGCGATGGCGGCGGCGACATCCTCATCGTGGGTGGCGAAGATCACAAGTCGGGCCAGGCCGAGAAGGACAGCGAGGAGATTTTTCGAAACCTGGTGGCCTGGACGCGCGAGCGCTGGCCCATGGCCGGCGCGGTGCGCTACCGCTGGTCGGGCCAGGTCATGGAGCCCGCCGACGGATTGGCGTTTATTGGCCGCAATCCCATGGACCACGAGAATGTGTTCGTGGCCACCGGCGACTCCGGGAACGGCATTACCCACGGGACCATTGCCGGCATGCTGCTCTCAGACCTCATCCTGGGCCGCGCCAATCCCTGGCGGGAGCTTTACGACCCGGGCCGCATCAAGTTGCAGACGGCCGGCGATTTCATCCGGGAGAACGCGAACGTCGCCAAGGAGCTGGTGGCCGGATTGATCAAGCCGGCCGAAGTCCGGCATGAAAGCGACATCCCCGCCAATGAAGGGGCGCTGTTGCGGCGAGGCGTCAAGCGCATCGCCGCCTTCAGGGATGCCGGCGGCCAACTGCACGAGATGTCGGCCACCTGCCCTCACCTGGGGTGCACCGTGGCGTGGAACACCGTGGAGAAGACGTGGGACTGCCCCTGCCATGGCTCGCGATTTGATTGCATGGGCCATGTCGTCAACGGTCCGGCGAACGTCGACCTGGAACCGCTGGCCGAGCCCGCCAAGGCCTGAGCGGCGCAAACTCAATGCGGTTCCTGCCTCATACCGGGCGCTGGACGCGTGCCCCGGGCGCATGTCGGCTCGCCTGGGTGGGCTCGCCGCTTTGACCCGTTGCGGGTCCTTTGCTACCATGACTTCACAAGGGGATCCGGCAGCCTCCCCGGCCAATGCTGAGCAAGACACCCCGGTGTCCAAGGCCTGCCCAACATGGTTCGTCCATGGAGGGATTCGCTTGGACGCTTCACAGAACACCTCTTCGACCGGCACCGCGACACCCGCGCCGCCGGCTCCCGCCTACACGCTCTGGCAGCTAGTCCAGTACGCCCTGTACCTCGGCACGTTCGGTTTCGGCGGGCCCACGGCCCTGGTGGGCTACATGCACCGCGACCTGGTCGAGCGGCGCGGCTGGATCACCGAGCACGACTACAAGGAGGGCCTGGCGCTCGCCCAGTTGATGCCCGGACCGTTGGCCGCGCAATTGGCCATCTACCTGGGGTACGTGCATTACCGCATCAGCGGCGCGACCCTGGTGGGCATCGCCTTCGTGCTGCCGTCCTTCCTCATGGTCATCGCCATCGGCGCGGCCTACGTGGCCTACGGCGGCCTGACCTGGATGCAAGCGGTGTTCTACGGCGTTGGCGCGGCGGTGATCGGCATCATCATCATGAGCGCCTGGAAGCTCACCACCAAGAGCATCGGCCGCGACAAGCTGCTGTGGGCGATTTATCTCTGCGCCTTCGTTTTCACGGTGGCGCTGGAACAGGAAAGCGTGTGGCTGTTCCTGGCGGGCGGCGTGCTCTACTGGCTGGCCAAGGCGCCGCCCCGCAACCTGTTGCGCAGGCAGTCGGGCAACCTGCTCGTGCTCGCCGCGCCGCTTGCGGCCCCGCTTTCAACCCACGTTCCCGCGGCTACCGCGGCAACAGGCATGGACTGGAGCGTGCTCTGGCAGATCGCGGTTTTTTTCGCCGAAGCCGGGGCCTTCGTGTTCGGCAGCGGCCTTGCCATCGTGCCCTTCCTGCATGGCGGCGTGGTCAATGATTTCCACTGGCTGACCGAGCGCCAGTTCGTGGACGCGGTGGCGGTGGCCATGATCACGCCCGGGCCGGTGGTCATCACCGTCGGTTTCATCGGCTATCTCGTGGCCGGCGTGGCCGGCGCCTGCACGGCCGCGCTGGCCACCTTCCTGCCGTGCTACCTCTTCACCATCATCCCGGCGCCGTATTTCCGCAAGCACGGCCGCAAGCCCGGCCTGATTGCCTTCGTCGACGGCGTGACCGCGGCAGCCATCGGCACCATCACCGGCGCGGTGGTGGTGCTGGGCAGGCGGACCATCGTGGACGTGCCCACCGCCGTGTTGGCGCTGGCGGCCATCGTGCTCATTCTGAAGGTGAAAAAGCTGCCCGAGCCGGCCATCGTGGCGCTCGCGGCCATCGCCGGCCTGATCGTTTATCCCTTCATGAAGACGTGATGGATTGCCCCATGTCATCGGGCAGGACGCGCCGCACATGACCGCCGATGCCCCGCTTCGCGTCGCCCTGGTCTATCCCGGTGCCAGCCTGGCCGAGCGCCGCAACGCCACGCCGGCCGGCAGCCGCTTCCCCGGTCTTTTCACGGCGATCGCGGCGCTGGGCGCCCAGGCCCAGCCGGCGGTCTACCACGACGAATTCGCCCATGAAGTCCGCGAGCAGTTGCTGGGCATGGATGCCGTCCTGGTCTGGGTCAACCCCATCCAGGACGGCCGCGACCGGCGGGTGCTGGATGACCTGCTGCGCGAGGTGGCCCGGGCGGGCGTGTTCGTCAGCACCCACCCCGATGTCATCCTGCAAATCGGAACCAAGGAAGTGCTGTACGCCACGCGCGACATGTCATGGGGCAGCGACACCCGGCTGTATGCCAGCCTGGACGCACTCGCCCAGGCCCTGCCGCACAGCCTGCTCAGCGGAGCGCGCGTGCTCAAGCAGAACCGGGGGCACAGCGGCATCGGCGTCTGGCGGGTGGAGCGGGACGAGGATCCCTCGCTGCTGCGGGTGCGGCATGCCCAGCGCGGCAGCGTCGAGCAGCGCATGCCCTTGGACCGGTTCGTGGCGCTATGCGGGCAGTACTTCGCCGGGGGCGGCCGCCTGCTCGACCAGGCCTGGCAGCCGCGCCTGCCGGAAGGCATGGTGAGGTGTTATCTGGTGGGAAACCGGGTGCGAGGGTTCGGCATTCAAGCCATCGTGGCGCTCCACCCCGCCCCTCCCGGTGAACCCCCTGAGCGCGCGCCCCAGCCCGGGCCGCGCCTCTATCACCCGCCCACGCTGGCCGCCTGCCAGAGGCTCAAGGCCAAGGTCGAGGACGACTGGGTGCCGGAGCTGCAGCGGCGCTTCCACCTGGACACGGGGCGGCTGCCGGCCTTGTGGGACCTGGATTTCCTCCTGGGCGCCAAGGACGCGGCCGGCGAGGACAGCTATGTCCTTTGCGAAATCAATGTCAGCAGTGTTGCGCCGTTTCCCGATTCCGCCATCGAACCCCTGGCGCGCCGCGCTGTGCAAGCCGCCGCCCAAGCGAGGTCAGCGCGGAGCTCGAAGACGGGCAGATTCGAGGGCCAAAGTCACACTCCGATTCCGCCGACGCGGTGAAGCCGGAAACGGTTCACAGCATGTAGAGATTTCGCTACATCGCTTTCAAGGTTCGGCGATTGCCAACCGGAGGGGGCATCCCCGAACATCCTGTCGGACGATGGCCACATTGGCGCCATCCTGAGCCGGCCATGAGGGGGCTGCTCAAGGCTGCGGACAGGGACCGGGCCGCATTCCCCTTCCGGCGTCGAATGGGGAATACCGTGAGCGAAATTCAGATTTCGGCGCGCCCGCGCAAGCCGGCGCCCAAGGCCCGTCGCATCCCGCAGGTCAAAACCAACGGCAAGGCCAATGGCCATGCGGCCGACGCCCACGAGGCGTCGCTGCGCACCATTCTCGCCGCGCTTGAATCCTTCCGCGACGGCGACTTCTCGGTGCGCCTGCCCAGTCACTGGAGTGACGTCGAGGGCCGCATCGCGGCGGCGTTCAACAGCGCCATCGCCCGCAAGCAAAGCATTTCCTCCGAAGTGTTCCGCCTGTCGTCGGCGGTGGGCAAGGAAGGGCGCCTGCGCCAGCGCATGTCGCTGCCGGGCGCCGAAGGCGGCTGGGCCGCGGAGGCTGATTCCATCAACACCCTGATCGACGACCTGGTGCGGCCGACCACGGAAATCGCCCGCACCATCGGCGCGGTGGCGCGCGGCGACCTGGCCGAATCCATGGACCTGGAAGTGGACGGGCGGCCGCTGAAAGGCGAGTTCCTGCGCTCGGCCAAGCTGGTGAACACCATGATCGAGCAGCTCGCGGTGTTCACGTCGGAAGTGACGCGGGTGGCGCGCGAAGTGGGCACGGAAGGCAAACTCGGCGGCCAGGCGCACGTGAAGGGCGTGTCGGGGGTGTGGAAGGACCTCACCGACTCGGTGAACCAGATGGCCGGCAACCTCACCGCCCAGGTGCGCAACATCGCCGAAGTGACCATCGCCGTGGCCAACGGCGACCTGTCGAAAAAGATCACCGTGGACGTGCGCGGCGAGATCCTGCAGTTGAAGGAAGCCACCAACACCATGGTGGACCAGTTGCGCTCCTTCGCCTCGGAAGTGACGCGCGTGGCGCGCGAGGTGGGCACCGACGGCCGCCTCGGCGGCCAGGCCGTGGTGCCGGGCGTGGCCGGGACCTGGAAGGACCTCACCGACTCGGTCAACGCCATGGCCACCAACCTCACGGCGCAGGTGCGCAACATCGCCACCGTGACCACGGCCGTGGCGCGCGGCGACCTGTCGCGAAAAATCACCGTGGACGTGAAGGGCGAGATCCTGGAGCTGAAGAACACCGTCAATACGATGGTCGATCAGCTCTCCTCCTTCGCGGCCGAGGTCACGCGCGTGGCGCGTGAGGTCGGCACCGAAGG
>DATNCF010000282.1:0-8965 GCA_035571675.1 Burkholderiales bacterium
TGCCGCTGGTCAGCATTTCAATGGCGATGCCGGGCGAGAAGGCACGCGCCCACTGGGCGGGAGCGCCGGCGTGACGCAGGGAGAACGCCAGGGGGCCATCCTTGTCTATCCCGAACTCGACGCACACCGACCCGTTGGCCAGCGCCGCCGCCTCGATGCCGGCGCGCTTCCAGTCCTCGGCCAAGGCCACCACGACCGGCGCCTGCACGGCCTGAACGTCGGCAGCCAGGCGGTCATCGGGCAGGATGGGGTTGAGCGTGACCAGGCAGCGCGACGAGGCCACCACTTCCAGCACCGAGGCGATGTTCTCCGGGCGGTTGCGCAGCACCACGCCCACCCGCGCATCCGCTCCCAGCCCGGCGTCCGAGAGCAGGTTGTCCAGGGCCCGCATGGCGCGGTGCAGTTCGCCCCAGGTATGCCAGCGCTGGTTGAACTCCACCGCTTCGGCATCGGGGGCGATGGAAAGAATGCCGTCGATACGTTCTCGCAAAGTCATCATAAGGTGCAGCACAATCGGTTACGTTGAAAGGCGCCATGCTACCGCGTCCCCATTGCCAAGGCCCGAGGGAAGGATGGTGATGCAGTATCATTTGCATGAAAAGGCGGGCGTCGCAAGATCGGGCGAGATGACAAGGACTCCAACCATCACAGGGCGCGCGCGCCACGCTGCGGCGGACTCACCGCGGAACGCTCCCTTTTCCCCGCCTGCCGCTTCCCCCGCCGCGTTGGCGGATACGGATGCCGGCGGGCCGGGTTTGGATCACGCCGGGCGCGGTGTGGATCACGCCGGGCGGGGTGTGGATCACGCTGGGCAGGGTGTGGATCACGCCGGGCGGGGTGTGGATCACGCCGGGCGTGATGCCCCCGAAGTCGACCTGAGCGCAGTCATTGTCGCCGTGTCGCACGACGCCCCGCGCGTGCTGTGCGTGTCGCGACCCGGCGCGCCGGATGCGCTGCCCTCCGGGCCCCTGGAGGCCCGCCACCGCACGCTCGAAGGCGGCTTGCGCTCCTGGGTGCAGACCCAGACCGGGCAGACCCTTGGCTACGTGGAACAGCTCTACACTTTCGGCGACCGCAACCGCCTGCTCGGCGCCGACGGCGCGCGTGCGCGCGTGCTGTCCATCGGCTACCTCGCCCTGGTGCGCGAGGCGCGCCACGACGAGGCGGGCGGCGTGCTGTGGCGCGACTGGTACCGCTACTTCCCCTGGGAGGACCACCGAGCCGGCCCCCCCAAAATGCTGGGCCGCATCGAGCGCGCGCTCAAGCGCTGGGTGGCCGATGCCGCGGGCGCGGCCGAAAAGCGCGTACGCGAACAGCGCCTGCGCCTGGCTTTCGGCCTGCGCGACATTCCCTGGAGCGACGACCGGGTGCTGGAGCGCTACGAACTGCTGTACGAGGCCGGACTGGTGCGCGAGGCGCACCGCGACGACCAGAAACCCTGGGCCAAACCCGACGAGGCGCTGGACTCGGGCGAGAGCATGCTAGCCGACCATCGGCGCGTATTGGCCACGGCGATATCCAGACTGCGAGGCAAGATCAAATACAGGCCCGTGGTCTTCGAATTGATGCCCCCGCAATTCAGTTTCCTGCAACTGCAACGGGCTGTGGAGGGTTTGGCAGGTCTGCGCCTGCACAAGTCGAACTTCCGGCGACTTGTGGAAAGCCAGGGCCTGGTCGAAGAGACCGGCGAAGTCGCGAGCGGAACGGGAGGGCGGCCTGCAAGACTGCTGCGGTTCAGGACTGACGTGCTGAGGGAACGTCCCTTGCCCGGGGGGCGGTTGCCGGTGGCGCGAGGGAAAGCCTGACTTTCGGGATTGAACCTTGTCTGAATTCGCGACTGTCGATCAACCTGTGGCGAGGGCTGTCGCACCTGACGGGT
The DNA here is from genome assembly GCA_035571675.1 of Burkholderiales bacterium. Taxonomy (GTDB): domain Bacteria; phylum Pseudomonadota; class Gammaproteobacteria; order Burkholderiales; family SG8-39; genus CAIYPG01. Next base: position 1,880 of record DATNCF010000282.1, read on the forward strand.
CGAATGTCCAAGTTCTTCTGAAACTTGCCGGTGGCGGCATGGCGCGCTTTCAGCTTCCCGGCGGTGAAACTTCAAAAGCTGTTGTTCATCAGACCGTGGAAGAAATTTGGCTTGTCATCTCCGGGGCCGGCCAGATGTGGCGGCGCCGGCAGGACCGCGAGGAGACGGTGTCGCTCGAACCCGGAGTGTGCCTCACCATTCCGCTCGGCACGCGCTTTCAGTTCAGGGCATCACAGGATTTGTCCGTTGTCGCGGTGACCATGCCGCCGTGGCCGGGCGATGACGAGGCAGTTCTGGTGCAGGGACCCTGGGTACCGACCGTTTAGAACAAACGAGATAATCCAATGCGCTTAACCATGGCCGCGGCTTTACTTGTGCTCTGGTCCATTTCTTATGCCCAGGAGCCCAAGCCCGAAGACACGCTGAGAGCCTTCTATGGGTGGGTGCTCGCGCATCCCTCGCGCGCCATGCCCTCGCCCCATGAGCGCGCCCAATTGGCGAAGCTGTTTTCGCCGAGGCTGGTGAAGCTGCTGAATGATGCCGCCGCCACCGAGGCGCGCTGCGTCAAGGCCGCGCCCAAGGGCGAGAAGCCCGACATCCTGGAAGGCGATCTGTTCGTGAACAATCTCGACGGGGCGAGCGAAGTCGCCTATGGCGAGGCGCGCCGCGATGGCGATGCCATGACGATCGAGGCCAACCTCGTGTACATCGACCGGCGTTATCCCCGGGCGCATCCCTTGCGCGCCGTGGCCTGGCGCGACTGGCTGGAGCTGGGGCTGACCGATGGGCGCTGGCTCATCGAGGACATCAAGTTCGCGGACAACCGTTCGTTTGCCGCCAGCCTCGGCGACTACGTTGAAAGCGGGCGAAAAAACTGCAAGGCCTGACGCCGCCACGCCACATTCGGCCTGAAGGACGGGACGGAAGTCGTTGAATCCATGCGAAATCGCGCCGCTCCCGCCTTGGCGGGCGAGAGGCCTAAAAAAAACCACTTATTCTCGAAATTAGTATATAGTTGGCCGTGACAGGAGTGTTGTAGCGGGTGAGAACCCGTTTTTTAATACCCTAGTAATACTGAAGTTGAGTATAAGTGGCCTCCGCGAGGAGGCCAGAATCGAAGGAGCGAGCGATGCAAGAGCGAGCGGCAAACAGCGGGGCAGCGCAACCCATCAGGTTTTTTTCCCCTGAGATTGCGGCCCGCACCAAGCCCATTTACGAGCGCATCCGCTCGGTCATTCCCGAGTACGGCTGGGCCAGCTTCGCCCCGGATATCGACGCCATACTGCGCCTGAAGAAGGAGCGCAACGCCGTCATCCTGGCGCACAACTACCAGACGCCGGAAATATTCCACGGCGTGGCCGACATCGTGGGCGACTCGCTGGCGCTGGCGCGCGAGGCCGCGAAGGCCAGCGCCGACGTCATCGTGCTGTGCGGCGTGCACTTCATGGCCGAGACCGCCAAGATCATCAACCCGGGCAAGACCGTGCTCATTCCCGACCTGGAAGCCGGCTGCTCGCTGGCCGAGTCCATCACCGGGGCCGACGTGCGCGCGCTGAAGGCACGGTACCCCGGCGTGCCGGTGGTGACCTACGTCAACACCTCGGCCGACGTGAAGGCCGAGAGCGACGTGTGCTGCACCTCGGGCAACGCCGTGAAGGTGGTGGAAAGCCTGGGCGTGCCGCGCGTCATCTTCCTGCCCGACGAATACCTGGCCGACAACGTGGCGGCGCAGACCAAAGTCGAAATCATCAAGTGGAAGGGGCGCTGCGAAGTACACGAATTGTTCACGCCGGCGGACGTGGTCGATCTGCGCGCCAAGAACCCCGGCATCACCGTATTGGCTCATCCTGAATGCTCAAAAGAGGTTGTGGCCGTCGCCGACTACACCGGCTCGACCGCGGGCATGATCGATTACGTAGGCAAGCAGAAGCCGGCCAAGGTCGCGCTCATCACCGAGTGCTCCATGAGCGACAACGTATCGGTGAACTTTCCGGAACTGGAATTTATTCGTCCCTGCCGGCTGTGCCCGCATATGAAACGAATTACCTTGCCGAAGATTCGCCATTCACTGGAAACGATGACCTACGAAGTAAAAGTGGACGCAGCAGTGGCTGAACGAGCGAGACGTGCGGTTGAGCGCATGCTGGCCGTCAAGTAGCGATATATCGACTGACAATCGTTCGCCTTATCCCCCGGCCCCCTTCTCCCCAGGAGAAGGGGAGCCAAAACTCCCGAGGTTTACTCCCTCTCCCAGGGGGAGAGGGGCGGGGAGAGGGCGAAACACATCATCAGCGTAAAACGTCATGAACGACTTTCTCTCCCGTGCCTGGCTTGAACCTTCGGATGATGCCGAGCGGGTGCTGATCATCGGCGCCGGCGCCGGTGGTCTTGCAGCCGCTCTGCATCTGGCGCCCATGCCGGTGACGGTACTAACGCAGTCTCCATTAGGCGTTGAAGCAGCGACCGGCTGGGCCCAGGGTGGCATTGCCGCGGCCATTGGCGCGGACGACGCGCCCGAACTGCACGCGGCCGACACGGAAAAAGCCGGCGCGGGCCTGGTCGACCCCAAAGTCGCCCGCCGCGTGGCCAGCGCTGCTCCGCAAGTCATCGAACACCTGTTGACTCTCGGCATGCCCTTCGACCGTGCGGAAGACGGCTCTATCGCCCTGGGTCTCGAAGCCGCCCATTCCCGCCGCCGCATTACGCATGCCGGCGGTGACAGCACCGGCCGCGAAACGCTGATCACCCTGGTGAAGGCCGCGCGCCGTACGCCCTCCATCCGTGTGCTGGAAGGCGCGCGGGCCGTGGAATTGGTTGTTCACGAAGGCCGCGTCCGCGGCGCGTGGATTGCGCAGGACGGCCAGACCCGCTTCATTGCGGCGCGCGCCGTCGTGCTCGCCACCGGCGGCCTGGGAGCGCTCTATTCCCGCACCACGAATCCCGCCGGGGCGGTGGGCAGCGGTCTGGCCTTGGCTGCCCGTGCTGGCGCTGTGCTGCGCGACATGGAGTTCGTGCAGTTCCATCCCACAGCCATCCTAACGGCTTCCAATGGATTTTCCCCCATGCCGCTGGCCACCGAAGCTTTGCGCGGCGAGGGCGCGCTGCTGGTGAACGCGCAGGGGCGACGCATCATGGAAGGCATCCCAGGCGCCGAACTCGCTCCGCGCGACGTGGTGGCGCGGGCGGTGGAGCGTTGCGTAGCGTCAGGCGAGGCCGTATTCCTGGATGCAAGAAAAGCATTGGGCACCCGGTTTGCGGCGCGCTTCCCTTCTGTGGAGGCGCTGTGCCGCAAGGCCGGCATCGACCCGGCCGTGCAGCCTATCCCGATCCGCCCCGCGGCCCACTATCACATGGGCGGGGTGAGAATCGATGCAAGCGGGCGCACCAGCCTGGAAGGTTTGTGGGCTTGCGGCGAAGTGTCATCGAGCGGCCTGCATGGAGCGAACAGGCTTGCGAGCAATTCGCTGCTCGAAGCTCTGGCCTATGGACGCTGGATCGCCCAGGACATATCGGGAACAGTGCAATCGCCGATCATTCAATTCCGGCCGTTGCGTCCGGATATTCAATCGCGCGGAACCGATGCGATTGCAGAAGTCCGGCAACTCATGACCCGGCACGTCGGCGTGATCCGCGAGCGCGAGGGTTTAATCACAGCCGCGAAGCGGATGGCCTCGTTGTCGCAGCATTCAAGCCATGCGCTGACGGGGCTGATCATCGCGCTGGCCGCGCTGCGCCGCACGGAAAGCAGAGGTGCCCAGTTCCGGAGTGATTTCCCCGAAACCCAGGAACAATGGCGTCGTTCCACGGAGACCACTTTGCACGAGGCGCGCGCCTGGGCGGCGCGCGAGGTTGAAACCTCGGACTCCGGTTCGGTCACCTTGCCCACCTAGCAGACTGCATCCGGCGTGGAACTCGAATCTCTCCCGGATCTTCTGATCGAGCCGATCGTTCGCGCCGCCCTGCTGGAAGACCTCGGCCGTGCCGGTGACATCACCAGCAACGCCGTCGTCCCGCGTGACGCCAAGGCCTCCTGCGTCATTGCCTCGCGCCAGCCCGGCGTGGTTGCCGGTGTGGATTGCGCGCGCCTTGCCTTCAAGCTCATGGACCAGGCGGCGACAGTCGAGATCGTGAAGGGCGACGGCGCGAAAGTCTCGCCGGGTGACGTCGTATTGCGCATCTCAGGCTTGGCGCGTCCCATCCTCGCCGCCGAGCGCGTCGCCCTCAATCTCATGTGCCACCTCTCCGGCGTGGCCACGGCCACGGCCTCACTGGTACAAGCTGCGCAGCCGCACCGCGCCCGCATCGTCTGTACCCGCAAGACCACGCCAGGCTTGCGCGCGCTGGAAAAGCACGCCGTGCGGGCGGGCGGCGGGGCCAACCACCGCTTCGGCCTGGACGACGCCGTGCTCATCAAGGACAACCACATCGCCGCGGCGGGCGGGGTGCGCACGGCCATCGAGCGGGCGCGCGGCGCCGTCGGCCACCTGGTGAAAATCGAGGTGGAAGTCGACACCCTCGAACAGCTCAAGGAAGCGCTGGCCGCGGGCGTCGACGCCGTGCTGCTGGACAACATGGCCCCGGCGCAACTGCGCGAAGCCGTGGGCCTGGTCGCCGGCCGCGCCACCACCGAGGCCTCGGGCCGCATCACCGCCGCGACCGTGGCCGACGTGGCCGCCAGCGGCGTGGACCTGATCTCGGCCGGCTGGATCACCCACAGCGCGCCGGTGCTCGACCTGGGATTGGACTTCCTTTAACCTTTGAAGCGGGGGATAAAGGGGGGTGTGCCCCTTGTTCAATAATTTTCTCTAAGCTGTAGCTGCTGTCATTTGGTTTGCCTCGTTCACCGCATGGAGGATTGCGTGAAACGAATTGCAGCGGTTGCCCTGTCCCTTGCCTTGTCTGCCCTGGCCCCGGCGGCCGCTTTTGCCCAGGCCTGGCCTGCCAAGCCCATTCGCGCCATCGTGGGTTTTCCCTCGGGCGGTTCGGCCGACACAGCGGTGCGCGCCGCGGTCAACGACATGTCGACCCGGTTGGGCCAGTCCATGGTGGTGGACAGCCGTCCCGGCGCCACCGGCATGATCGCCCTGGATGCGGTCAAGGACGCGCCTCCCGACGGCTACACCATCGGGCTGCTGGCAACGCCCACCATCGTTGCCTCCATCCTGGCCGGCCGCGCCGTCTCCAATCCCGCCGCGGCCTTCACGCCCATCGGCTACATCTGGCAGGCCGGCCTGTCCATCACCGTCAATCCGGCCGCGCCCTACATGGCCAATGTGTCCACGCTGCGCGACCTGGTGGCCGCTGCCAAGGCCAATCCCGGCAAGATCTACTACTCCAGCGCCGGCACCGGCAGTTCGGGCCACCTGCTTGGCGTGCTGCTCGCCACCAGCACCGGCATGGACTGGTCGCACGTGGGCTACAAGGGCCTTGCCCCCGCCACCACCGACTTCATGGCCGGGCGAATCAGCGTCATCATGGGCTCCGTGCTGAACGACCTGCAACTCATCAAGGAAGGAAAGCTGCGCGTCGTCGCCAACACGGCGCCGGCGCGCGAGCCCAAGTACCCGGACGTGCCCACCGTGGCCGAGGCCGGCTTTCCCGACCTGGTGTTCACCTCATGGGGCGGCCTGGTGGGGCCGGGCGGGTTGCCCAAGCCGGTGGCCGAGCGCCTTTCGTCTGAACTGAAAACCAGCATGGCCAAGCAGGAAGTGCAGCGCGTGGTCACCACCATGTCCGTGCCCTACACCGGCAGCGTCGACGAGTTCTACAAGCGTTACGTGGCCGATTACGACATCCTGGCGCGGGTGGTGAAGGTAGCCGACATCAAGATGGAGTAGGAAGAAAGAAAAAAGGCGCCCGGGACATTGGACGCCTTGTTCTTTGGTAAAGCCGTCTAATTAAAGCCGTGCGCCCCGTTGGCCACGATGGCGTGGCCCGACACGTAGCTCGAGTCGTCGCTGCACAGGAAGTAGATGACATTGGCCATTTCGCGCGGCTCCGCCGGGCGGCCGAAGGGGAGCGTGGCGGAGATGCTCTTCACCATGTCGGGTGGCAGCAGGTCGTAGGCGCGCGTGCGCGTGAGGCCCGGGCACACGGCATTGACGGTGACGCCGAAGGGCGCCACCTCGGCGGCCACGGTGCGGATGAAGCCGATGATGCCGGCCTTGGCCGCGCCATACTCCGCCATTTTCAGCGAGCCGTTGAAGGCCGATTCCGAGGACAGGCACACGATCTTGCCGCGCTTGCGCTCGCGCATGTCGGGCAGCACCTGGCGGGTGCACAGCATGGCCGACTTGAGGTTGAGGTCGATGATGAAGTCCCACAGGTCGTCGGGCGACTGGTAGAACTCGGTGGCGCGGCCGCGCGCCGACTGGCCGACGTTGTTGACCAGGATGTCCACCACGCCGAGGTGCTTCTTGACCCGCGCGAAGGCGTCCACCACGGCCTTGCGGTCCATCATGTTCACGGCCACGGGCAGCACGCGCACGCCCTGGCCCTTGGCCACTTCGGTGACTTCCTTCATGGCGTCCTCTTCCAGGTCCATGATGGCCACGTCGGCGCCTTCCTTGGCCAGGCGTTCGACGGTGGCGCGGCCGATGCCGTTGGCGCCGCCGGTGACCACGGCCACGCGTCCGCTTAGGGGTTTAGTCATTGTCTTCCTCCTTGTTCAAGAACATTGAAATCAAATTGCTCGTCACGCCTGCCACACCCCGTAGCCCTGCTCGCGCAGCGCGATGGCCAGTTCCACTTCCATGTCGCGCGCGCCCTCGTAGGGCATGGGGTTGTAGCACTCGTACAGTTGCGGCAGCAGGCGCAATCCATAGCGCTGCACAAACCGCCCGGCCTGGATGCCGGCCTTGTGCTTGTCGAAGCGCACGTCGGGCGACAGCCCGGTCATGCCCACATACACGCAGGGCAGGGAATGGGTCAGATCGTAATGCGGATTGGACTTGCGAAAGCCTGGCTCCAGGCAAACGTCCCGGGAGAGTTCAATCACATAAACATTGTGATGCATCTTGCGCCGGAGCGAGGGCTTTTTACCTACCGCGGCCTTGGCCGCGGGCCTCGTGGACTTCCTCGGAGGTT
>DATNCF010000283.1:0-3653 GCA_035571675.1 Burkholderiales bacterium
CCGCATTCCCGACATCATGGCGCGCGCCGGCTGCCGGCTGCGCGAAGTGGGCACCACCAACCGCACCCACCTCTCCGACTACGCCGAAGCCATCAACGACAAGACCGGCCTCATCCTCAAGGTGCACACCAGCAACTACACTGTGCAGGGTTTCACGGCCAGCGTGGCGGAGCCCGAACTGGGAGCATTGTCACGCGAGCGCGGCGTGCCCTTCGCCGTGGACCTGGGCTCGGGCGCGCTGGCCGACCTCACGCGCTGGGGTTTGCCGCGCGAGCCGCTGCCGCAGGAATCCATTGCCGCGGGCGCCGGCGTGGTCACGTTCTCGGGCGACAAGCTGCTGGGCGGCCCGCAGGCCGGCATCATCGTCGGCAGCCGCGAGCTGATCGGCCGCATCAAGAAGAATCCGCTCAAGCGCGCGCTGCGCGTGGACAAAGTGACGCTGGCCGCGCTGGAAGCCGTGCTGCGCCTGTACCGCGACCCCGACCGCCTGGCCGAGCGCCTCACGTCGTTGCGCCTGCTGTCGCGCCCCCGCCAAGCCATTGCCGAAGCGGCCGAGCGCCTGCGGCCGGCGCTTGAGCAGGCCCTGCATCGCATCGACGCCTCGCTCGCGGTCGGCATCGAAGACTGCGCCAGCCAGATCGGCAGCGGCGCCCAGCCGGTGGAATCCCTCCCCAGCGCGGGCTTCAGGGTGCGCACCGCCCACGCCAAGGGCGCGGGCCGCCTGCTCGCGCGGGTGGAGAGGGCGTTCCGCGAGCTGCCGGTGCCCGTGATCGGGCGCATCAGCGACGGCGCTTTCCGCCTGGACCTGCGCTGTCTCGAAGACGAGCAGGGCTTTGTCGAACAGCTCGCGCTGCTCGGCGCCCAGGATGGCGCCAACTGATGGTCGCACCATATGATGGCCGGCACGCAATGATCGTCGGAACCAAATGATCGTAGGAACCAAATGATCGTAGGAACCGCGGGCCACATCGACCACGGCAAGACCTCGCTCGTGAAGGCGCTCACCGGCGTGGACACCGACCGCCTGAAGGAAGAGAAGGCGCGCGGCATTTCCATCGAGCTGGGCTACGCTTATTTGCCCGCTTCCGGACCCGATGCGAAGGATGCCGACTCGGTGCTGGGCTTTGTCGACGTGCCCGGCCACGAGCGCTTCGTGCACCACATGCTGGCCGGCGCCACGGGCATCGACTACGTGCTGCTGGTGGTGGCCGCCGACGACGGACCCATGCCGCAGACCCGTGAGCACCTGCAGATCCTCGACCTGCTTGGCCTGTCGCGCGGCATGGTGGCGCTCACCAAGTGCGATGCCGTGAGCCCCGAGCGGCTCGCCGAGGCCACGGCCGAGGTGCAGGCCCTGGTGGCCGGCACCGCGCTGTCCGGCGCCGACATCCTGCCCGTGTCCTCGATCGAAGGCACGGGGGTCGCCGAGCTGCGCGAACGCCTCACCGCCGCGGCGAGGGCCATGCCGCCTTCGTCGCGGCCGGGCTATTTCCGCCTCGCCGTGGACCGTTGCTTCACTTTGCCTGGAGCGGGCACCATCGTCACCGGCACCGCGCACTCGGGATCGGCCGCGGTGGGCGACCGGCTGCTGGTGTCGCCCTCGACGCTGGGTGGCGGCATCGAAGTCAGGGTGCGTTCCATCCACGCGCAGAACCGTCCCGCCGAACGCTGCGGCGCGGGCCAGCGCTGCGCGCTCAACATCACCGGAGCGCAGGTGGACAAGGACCGCATCCGCCGCGGCGACTGGGTGTTGGAAGAAGCGGTGCACCGTCCCACCGCCACCCTGGACGTGAGCCTGCAACTGCTCGCCAGCGAGGCGCGCGCGCTGCGCCACCTCGCCAGCGTGCACTTCCACCTTGGCGCCGAGCACGTCACCGGCCGCATCGCGCTGCTCGACGGCATGGCCGTGGAGCCCGGCGCGCGCGCGCTGGCTCGCATCAGCCTGGCGCGGCCCATCGGCGCGCTCACCGGCGACCGCTTCGTCATCCGCGACGCCGCGGCCACGCGCACCCTGGGCGGCGGCCGCGTGCTCGATCCCTTCCCCCCCAACCGCGGGCGCCGCACGCCGGCGCGCCTCGCCCTGCTGAGTGCCTGGGAAAGCGGCGGCGCCAAAGCGGCGCTGGAACTGCTGCTGAAAGAGTCGTCGCCGAAGAGCGAAATCGCGCTCACGCGCTTCGCCGCCTCGGCCAACCTCAAGCCCGCCGAGGCCGAGGCGCTGTTCGGCGGCCTTCCCATGCACCGCTACGGCAGCGACAAGGGTGAATTGGCCCTGTCGAACGCCGCCTGGGCCGAGGGCCGCAAGGCCGTGCTGGCGGCGCTCGCCGCCGAGCACAAGCGCGCCCCGGGCGAGCAGGGGCCCACGCGCGAGCGCCTGAAAAAGCTGCTGGCCGGGGCGGTGGCCGCCGATGCCTGCAACGCCATGGTGGCCGAGCTGATGGGCGAGGGCGCCGTCGCGGCGAGCGGCCTCGCGCTGCACCTGCCCTCGCACAGTCTGCGCATGCCGCCCGCCGACGAGGCGCTGTGGGAAAAGGTCAAGCCGCTGCTCGCGGAAAAGCCGCTCGCGCCGCCGCGCACCGACCAGATCGGGCGCCAGCTCAACATGCCCGACAAGGCGCTCAAGGCGGCCTTCGGCCGCATCGCCAAGATGGGCCACGGCTACATGGTGAGCCCCGACCGTTTCTACCTGCGCGAGCCCATCGCCGCCATCGCGGCGCAGATCGCGGCCCACGCCCGCGACACCGTGGACGCCAACGGCGTGCCGCAGGGGGTGACCGCCGCCGGCATGCGCGACGTGCTGGGCATCGGCCGCAACGTGGTCATCGAGCTGCTTGAGTTTTTCGACCGGGTAGGCTATACAAGGCGCGTCGGCGACACACACCGCGTGCGGAACGAGAACGCCGACATGTTCGGGCCGCGTTAGCTTTGAGCAAAGAGTTGTAACGAAGCAGTAAGAAGGAAGGAATTCGCTCCCGGTGGGGCGGCTGGTCTTCAAAACCAGTGGGGGCTGCCATGCGGTCCTGGGTGGGTTCGACTCCCATTTCCTTCCGCCAAGCTTGCGCAATGGCGCGAGGTGGTCGCAGATCCATGCTGTGCGGCAAAAGGCCGCACCAAGTCAACGACGTTTGGCCCGGAACATCGCTCGGCCCGGTAGTCCCATCTGGCCCCCGCCAGCAATTTTTAGCGGTGAACCACCAGCAGCCCCGGCTGGCATGCGCAGAAGGACGCAGGGCTGAAGCTCGCCATTTAACGCGCAGCCGGTATTCATTGCCCATGGCGTCAAGGCTTGAAGACTATGCGTTGATCGGCGATTGCGAAACGGCGGCCCTGGTGGGCCGTGACGGCTCGATCGACTGGCTTTGCTGGCCTCGTTTTGATTCCGACGCGTGCTTCGCGTCCCTGCTCGGAACGGCGGAGCACGGTCGCTGGCTGATCGCGCCCGAACATCCCACCGCAACGACGCGGCGTTACCGCGGCGACACGTTGATCCTGGAAACGCGTTTCGAAACGGATACGGGCAGCGCGCTGCTGGTGGATTTCATGCCGCCGCGCAACAGCCATTCGTCGGTGGTGCGCATGGCCTACGGACTGTCCGGCAAGGTCAGCATGCGGGTCGAGCTCGTCGTCCGGTTTGGCTACGGCGCGGTGGTGCCATG
>DATNCF010000284.1:0-7529 GCA_035571675.1 Burkholderiales bacterium
TGTTCCACCCAGCCGGGCTGCGGATAAATCTGGCGGAACTCGCGCTGCGCCATGCCGGCGAGGCGCCCGCGCGCGTCGAACAGCAAAGCGCGCGAACTGGTGGTGCCTTGGTCGAGGGCGAGGATGTATTTCATCGGCGCGTCATATCGTAGCGGCCCCGCGGCAGTTCATGTCGACTTCGTATGCTAAACTTTTTCATATCCTGGACCTTGAGCTTCTTGTTTCGAGCCCTTTTCTCGGGCCTTCCGGACCCTGAGGTTCTGCGCCCGGCGCTCCGATTACACATTTCACCTCATGCCGCCACCCCTTTCCAGCGCCGCTGCATTGGCGAAAAAGAGGCAACAAAGCGGCAGAAGCGAAGGGATGAACCCGTGAAAATCCATGAATACCAGGCCAAGGAAGTGCTGCGCCAGTTCGGCGTGGTCACCCCGCGCGGCACCCCCTGTTTTTCCGTGGACGAGGCGGTGGCGGCCGCCCAGTCCCTGGGCGGCAAAGTATGGGTGGTGAAGGCCCAGATCCACGCCGGCGGCCGCGGCAAGGGCGGCGGCGTCAAGCTGGCGAAGTCGCAGGACGAGGTGCGCACGCTGGCCGGGCAGATCCTCGGCATGCAGCTCGTCACCCACCAGACCGGCCCGCAGGGCCAAAAGGTGCGGCGCCTGCTCATCGAAGAGGGAGCCGACATCAAGAAGGAGCTGTATGTGGGCATGGTGGTGGACCGCGGCACGCAGCGCGTGGTGCTCATGGCCAGCTCCGAGGGCGGCATGGACATCGAGGAAGTGGCGGCCAAGACCCCGGAGAAAATCCACAAAGTGTTCATCGACCCGGCCACCGGCCTGAAAGACGCCGAGGCCGACGACGTGGCGGCCAAGATCGGCATACCGCCGGCCTCGGTGCCGCAGGCGCGCACCCAGTTGAAGGCGCTGTACCAGGCCTTCTGGGAAATCGACGCCAGTCTGGCGGAGATCAACCCGCTCATCCTCACCGGCGACGGGCGCGTGGTGGCGCTGGATGCCAAGATCAATTTTGACGACAATGCGCTGTTCCGCCATCCCGACATCGTGGCGCTGCGCGACCTGGACGAGGAAGACCCGGCCGAGATCGAAGCTTCCAAGTTCGGACTGTCGTACATTTCGCTGGACGGCAACATCGGCTGCCTGGTGAACGGCGCGGGCCTGGCCATGGCCACCATGGACGTGATCAAGCTGTACGGCGCCGAGCCGGCCAACTTCCTGGACGTGGGCGGCGGCGCGGATGCCCAGAAGGTCACCGAGGCCTTCAAGATCATGCTGCGCAATCCGGGCCTTGCGGCCATCCTGGTCAACATTTTCGGCGGCATCATGAAATGCGACACCATCGCCGAGGGCGTCATCACCGCCTCGCGCGCCGTGCAGCTCAAGGTGCCGCTGGTGGTGCGCATGAAGGGCACCAACGAGGAGCTGGGCAAGAAGATGCTGGCCGATTCCGGGCTGCCCATCATTTCCGCCGACAACATGGCCGAAGCGGCGCAGAAGGTGGTCGCCGCGGTCCAGTCCGGAAAAAGCGGAGCGCACTGATGTCCATCCTGATCGACAAGAACACCCGGGTCATGACCCAGGGCATTACCGGCAAAACCGGGCAGTTCCACACCCATGCCTGCGCGGCCTATGCCAACGGCAAGAACTGCTTCGTGGCCGGCGTCAATCCCAAAAAGGCCGGCGAGAACTTCGAAGGCATTCCCATTTACGGCTCGGTGAAGGAAGCCAAGGAAAAGACCGGCGCCAACGCCAGCGTCATCTATGTGCCGCCGCCGGGTGCGGCCGCGGCCATCGACGAAGCCGTGGAGGCGGGCCTCGACCTGGTGATCTGCATCACCGAGGGCATTCCGGTCAAGGACATGATCCAAACCCGCTACAAGATGCAGGGCAAGAAAACCATTCTGGTGGGGCCGAACTGTCCGGGCGTCATCACCCCGGATGAAATCAAGATCGGCATCATGCCCGGCCACATCCACAAGAAGGGCCGCATCGGCGTGGTATCGCGCTCGGGCACGCTCACTTACGAGGCCGTGGGACAGCTCATGGAACTGGGCCTGGGGCAATCGTCCTGCGTGGGCATCGGCGGCGATCCCGTGAACGGCCTCAAGCACGTGGACGTGCTGCGCCTGTTCAACGACGATCCCGAGACCGACGCCGTGGTCATGGTGGGCGAGATCGGCGGCAGCGACGAGGAAACGGCCGCCCGCTGGGTCAAGGCCAACATGAAAAAGCCCGTGGTGGGGTTCATCGCGGGCGTCACCGCGCCGCCCGGCAAGCGCATGGGCCACGCCGGCGCCATCATTTCAGGGGGCACGGGCACGGCGCAGGAAAAGCTGGCGGTCATGGAAGAGTGCGGCATCAAGGTGACGCGCAATCCGGCCGAAATGGGCAAGCTCCTGAAGACAGTCTTGAAGTAGCGGCCTGCGGCCGTAGGAGCCGTACCTATCCGGCCGTTTCTGCAGTAGCATTGACCTTACAAGCACATTTCAAGCCGCGTCTGCGGCCCAACACCAAGACAAGTGCGAGCTGCCGAAGAGCGGCGCCGCCTAGGGAAGAGAGCAAAAATGGACATGTTGGCGATGCCCGCCTTCTGGGTAGGACTGCTCACGATCATCTGGGTCAACCTGCTTCTGTCGGGCGACAATGCCGTGGTGATTGCCCTCGCGGCGCGTTCACTGCCGCCGCGGCAGCAAAAGCAGGCGATTTTCTGGGGCAGCACCGCCGCCATCGTGCTGCGTATCATTCTGACCGTGTTCGCGGTCAAGCTGCTCACCCTGCCGTTCCTCAAGCTCGTGGGCGGGGCGCTGCTGTTGTGGATCGGCGTGCAGTTGCTGGTGCCGGAGGACGGAGAGGCCGATGTCAAGGCCAGCGACAACCTCTTGGTGGCCATCCGCACCATCCTGGTGGCCGACCTGGTCATGAGCCTTGACAACGTGATTGGGGTCGCCGCCGCCGCCGAAAGCGCGCCGGCCGAGGCCAAGCTGGTGCTGCTCATCCTGGGCCTCGCCATCAGCATTCCCATCGTGATTTTCGGCTCCACCCTGGTGCTCAAACTGATGGAGCGCTTTCCCGTGGTCATCACCGTGGGTGCGGCGCTGCTCGGTTGGATCGCCGGCGACATGATGGCCTCCGACCCCGCCATCGTGGACTGGGTGAAGGAAAAGGCCGATTGGCTGCTGGAAATGAAGGTGGCCGCGGCGGCGGGCGCGGCCCTGGTGGTGCTTATCGGCACCCTCATGGCCCGCAAAGGGGTCGCTGAGTCCGGCGCCTGACCCCTGCGCCGGCGCCACTCTCTTCCCCCAAGAGGCTGGCTTTGCCCCTTGCCGGTTGAAATCCCCGAGGCAAATGCGCCGGTGGACGTAAATTCCTCCCGTATTCCGCGTTCTTAACGGTTGACTAAGGTCATCTTTGACTGTAAGAATGCGGACTATGCTCCTGTTTCTTCAATGACTTAGTTCCTTGGCGGGTCGTTGCGCGGTGGGTTTCAGGGGCTGACGGCGGCGGGTTTTGCGGCGCCCGCGGGGCGGGTGCCGGTCATGGCACGCCTGCGGGACGATAAAATGCAGAAAAACAAGAAGATTTTTTGCTGGTTGCGGGGGGATTCATGAGCAAAGCGGGATTCTGGAAGCGGGACTGGTTCCTCGGCGTGGTCGTGGCCGTCCTGGTGTTCCTCGCCTCGGCCAGCGCACTCATCCAGGGACTGGAGCGCAGCGCCTACGACTGGGGCGTGCGCGCTTCCTCGCGCACGCCGAGCGACAAGGTGGCGGTGATCGCCATCGACGACGAATCCATCCGCAACATCGGCCGCTGGCCCTGGTCGCGCGACGTCCACGCCAAGATGGCCGACATCCTGGCGCAGGGCAAGGCCAAGGTGGTGGGCTACGAGGTGTTCTTCAGCGAGCCGCAGATCGACCCCGGCCTCACCTTCATCCAGAAGCTGCAGGACATCTACACCCGCTCAGGCAGCGGCCCCAATCCCGAAGTCGCCGCGCTGCTGCAGGAGGCCGAGCAGTCCCTCAACACCGACCGCAAGCTGTCCGAGAGCTATGCCAAGGCCGGCAACGTGCTGCTGCCGATGCACTTCGTTCCCGGCGACCCGCGCGGCAAGCCCGACAAGCCGCTGCCCGATTTCATTTCCAAGAACCAGGTGAAGATGGCCGGCAAGGGCTCGGACGCCGAGCCGATGACCACCTCCGCGGTGGACACGCTGCCGGTCGAAGACATCGGCAAATCGGCAACCGGCGTGGGACACCTCAACGCCACGGTGGATGTGGACGGCGCCATCCGCTCCGAGCCGCTGGTGGTGCAGTTCTTCGACCAGTACTTCCCGTCGCTGTCGGCGCTGCTGGTGGCGAAAAGCCTCAACCTTGGGCCCGGCGACATCAAGGTCAACCCCGAGAGCGTGTCCATCGGCAACCTGAAAGTGGCCACCGACTCCGGCCTGCAGATGAAGCCGTTTTTCTACAAGGACCGCGACGGCAAACCGGCCTTCCGCGTGGATTCCTTCTTCGACGTGTATTCCGGCAAGGTGCCGCCTGACAGCTTTCGCGACAAGATCGTGCTGATCGGGCCCACCGCCACCGGGGTGGGCACCACCTTCTCCTCGCCCATTTCGCCGGCCATGGCGCCGGTGCTGATGTCGGCGCACTCGGTGTCCTCCATCCTGCAGGAGAACTTCTTCGTCATCCCCTCGTGGTCGATCTACGTCGAGAACCTGGTGTACCTGCTGGTGGCGGCCTACCTGATCGCGCTCTTGCCGCGGCTCAAGGCCGGCACCGGCGCGGCGGTGAGCGCGGGCCTGGTGGCGGTGCTGCTGGTGGTGCATTTCGTGCTCATGACCAGCCAGGGCAAGTGGCTGCAGCTCATGCTGCCGCTGGTGCTGCTGGTGGTCGGGCACGTGCTGCTGGTGACCAAGCGCTTCGTCATGACCGAGGCGGGCAAGGAAAAGTCGGACGCCGCCTCGGCCGCCAACGCGCGCATGCTGGGCCTCGCCTTCCAGGGGCAGGGCCAGCTCGACATGGCCTTCGATTATTTTCGCAAGGTGCCCATCGACGACACGGTGATGGACAACATGTACAACCTGGCCCTGGACTTCGAGCGCAAGCGCCAGTTCAACAAGGCCGAATCGGTGTTCCGCTACATGGCGGATTACAACCCCAAGTTCCGCGACCTGGAAAACCGCCTGCAGCGCGCCAAGCAAATGTCCGAGACGGTCATGCTGGGCGGCGGGAGCGGCGGGCGCACCAATACCAGCATCCTGGGCGAGGGCGGCACCATCGAAAAGCCCATGCTCGGCCGCTACCAGGTGGAAAAGGAACTGGGCAAGGGCGCCATGGGCGTGGTGTACCTGGGCCGCGACCCCAAGATCGGCCGCGTGGTGGCCATCAAGACCATGGCCCTGGCGCAGGAGTTCGAGGCCGACGAGCTGGCCGAGGTGAAGGAGCGGTTCTTCCGCGAGGCCGAGACCGCGGGCCGCCTGTCGCACCCCAACATCGTCACCATTTACGACGCGGGCGAAGAGCATGACTTGTGCTATATCGCCATGGAATTGCTGAAGGGCAAGGACCTGGCCCCTTATGTCAAGCCGGATTCGCTGCTGCCCATGGACCGGGCGGTTTCCATCATCGCGCGGGTGGCCGACGCGCTGGGCTATGCCCACAAGCAGAACATCGTGCACCGGGACATCAAGCCGGCCAACGTCATGTACGAGCCCGAGTCCGACCAGGTCAAGGTGGCCGACTTCGGCATCGCGCGCATCACCGACTCCTCCAAGACCAAGACCGGCATGGTGTTGGGCACGCCGTCCTACATGTCGCCCGAGCAGTTGTCGGGCAAGAAGGTGGACGGGCGCTCCGACCTGTTCTCGCTGGCGGTGAGCCTGTACCAGTTGCTCAGCGGCAGCCTGCCGTTCGTGGGCGATTCCATGGCGCAGCTCATGTTCAAAATCGCCAATGAGCCCGCGCCCGACATCCGCGCCCTCAATCCCGCCATTCCGCCCGCGCTGGTGGCCTTCCTGGAGCGCTCCATGGCCAAGGACGCCGACCAGCGCTATCAGACGGGTGAGGAATTCGCCGCCGCGCTGCGTGCCGCGATGAGCGGCGTCGCGCCGGCGCCTGCCCCGGCCACTGCGCCTGCCGCTCCCGTCGCTGCGCCTGCCGCCGCGTCCGTTGCTCCCGCCGCGGCTGCGGTCGCCGCTGCCGCCGCCGCGTCCACCGCGGGCGACGCGGAGGCGGAAAGGACCGTGGTGCTGTCCGCTCCGGTCGCGCCGGCCGCCGCACCGGCCCCCGGCTCCGAACCCGCCCCCGGCAAGGGCGACCTCGACTTCGAGCTGTAACGCGCCGTGGACTTCAGCGATACCCTGGAGATCGCCAGCGCCAGCGACCCTGGCATGGTGCGCTCGAACAACGAGGACTCCATCGCCTCCGACGCCAGCAAGGGCCTGGTGGTGCTGGCCGACGGCATGGGCGGATACAACGCCGGCGAGGTGGCGAGCGGCATGGCCACCACCCTGATCACCACCGAGCTGCAGCGACTGCTCGAAAGCCAGCCGGCCTACGCGCAGGACGCCGCCGGCAAGGCCCTGGCCGAGAAAATCCTGTACGACCAGGTCGCCAAGGCCAACACCTCCATCTACCAGGCGGCGCAAAGCCAGCCGCAGTACGCCGGCATGGGCACCACGCTGGTGGTGGGCCTGTTCTACGACAACAAGCTGGCCGTCGCGCACGTCGGCGATTCGCGCATGTATCGCCTGCGCGCCGGCCAGTTCACGCAGGTCACCAAGGACCACTCGCTGCTGCAGGAACAGATCGACAGCGGCCTGATCACGCCCGAGCAGGCCAAGCTGTCGGCGAACAAGAATCTGGTGACGCGCGCGCTCGGCATTGATCCGCAGGTCGAGCCGGAAATCCATGAGTACGATGCCCTGCCCGGCGACATCTACCTGCTTTGCTCGGATGGTCTTTGTGATATGGTGAGCGACGAGGACATCGGCATGGTTTTGCGCGATTTGGGGGCCAGATTGGACCTGTGCGTGCATCAACTGGTGCAGATGGCCAACGACAATGGCGGTCGCGACAACGTATCGGTCATCCTGGCGCGGGTGAAGAGGGAGTACCCGGCGCCGCGCGGTTTCGTGGCGAAACTGAAAGGCTGGCTGCGCTAACGCGCGGCGGGCACCGCGCGGAACGGAAAACGGAATCAAGGGTTCAAGCTTAAGGAAACCGCTATGGCGAAGCTGATACTCAGTATGGACGGTCTGGTGCTCAAGGAGTTCTCCTTGACCAAGGAAAGGACCACCATCGGCCGCAAGCCCCATAACGACATCCAGATCGACAATCTGGCCGTCAGCGGCGAGCACGCCGTCATCGTCACCATCCTCGCCGATTCCTTCCTGGAGGACCTGGGCAGCACCAACGGCACGCTGGTAAACGGCCAGTCGGTGAAGAAGCACTTTCTGCAGAACAACGACGTCATCGAGCTCGGCAAGTACAAGCTGAAGTACATGCACGAAGCCAC
>DATNCF010000285.1:0-6412 GCA_035571675.1 Burkholderiales bacterium
CCGGGCCCGGCGTTGTAGGCGGCCGCGGCCAGCGCGGGGTAGCCGTCCAGGCTGTCCAGCACCTGCTTGAGATAGGCCGTGCCCAACTTGGCGTTGACCTCGGGCTCGTGCACCTTGCCCCAGGAATAATCCTTCAGGCCCAGCTTGTGAGCCACCCACTTGGCCGTGGCCGGCATGAGCTGCATCAGCCCGGAAGCGCCCACGCCCGACTTGGCCACGGAGATGAAGCGGCTTTCCTGGAGCACCAGGCCCAGCACCAGCGGTTCATCCAGGGCGCTGGATTTGGCCGCGTCGGCCAGGATGCGACGGTAGGGCGCGAGGTAGCGCAGCTTGAAGTCGTGCGAGGCGATGGTGCGGTCGGCCGTGCCGATGGCGCGGTCCCACAGCTCATTGCGCCGCGCCAGTTCCGCGGCCGCCAGCAGCATGCGGTCGTCCATGGCGCGGACGGACCAGTTCCATTCGCGCATGCCGTCCACGCGCATGTCCAGGCGATAGAAGGCCAGGGCGCGCTGCAGCCCCGGGTTGAGCGCCACCGCCGCCATTTCGTTGGGCGTGGGGCCGGGCGCCTCGGGCGGCAACTGCATGGGCAGGCCCAGCTCATCGGCGGCGAGGCGCCCGTAGTAGCTGTAGTCGCCCGCGATGCGCGCGAACAGCGCGTGCGCCGTGGCCTGCGCGCCGGGCGCATTCAGCGCCACCACCGGCTGCAGCCCGGCCGGGCCGGCCTGCGCCTTGTAGTAACGGCCCAGCCAGTAGATCCAGGCCGGGTCGTTCCTGGCCGCGGGCGACATGCGCTCGATGGCCCCGCGCACTTCCTCCCAGTTGCCCTGGCGCAGCGCGATGCGCACGCGCCAGGCCAGCTGCTCGTCGCCGAAGGCCGTGCCCACGGACTGGGCCATGGCGGGAACGATGCCCGCCGCGGCGGGAGCCGCCGCCTGAGCCGATGGAAGAGCGGCGGCGTCCGCTTCCCGGTACCACCCCAGCGCTTCGGGCATGAGCTTGCGCGCCGCGCTGGTGGCAATGCGCGCCAGCACCCAGGCGTTGTCGGTGGCCGGGTAACGCGCGCGCACGTCGGCGTCCCAATAGCTCGCTGCGAGTTGCGGATCGGTCTTGGACACGCGCACCACGGCCATGAGGTACAGCTCGCGCTGGGTGCGGGTGCCGAGCTGGGGCTTGGGCCGCTCGAGGAAATGAATGGGCGAGTCGAGCGACGCGGTCAGCAGCTTGGCCTCGGGTGTCTCGGCGAAGGGCAGGTAGTCGAGGGCGCGCCGTGCCGCGGCCAGTTGGCCGGCTTCGGCCAGCACGCGAAAGCGTGCCCAGACTTGCAGCTGGCCCCATTGGCCGGACTGGAACTGCTCGCGCACCAGCGGCACACAGCCGTCGGGCACGTCGCGCGCGCTCATCCAATAGGTGCCGGCCTCGGCCAGCGCCGAGCGGTCACGCTCGCCGCCGCCGCTGTTTTCTCGACTGTTTTCTCGACTGTTTTCTCGATCTTGTCCGCTTTGTCCCGCCTGTGCCGCTTGTCCCGCCTGGCCCACCACCAGCCAGCGCGCCTGCAGGGCATAGCAGGCCACGTCGGGGTCGTCGCCGACCAGCAGCGGCGCCTGTTCGTTGAAGCGCTTCCAGTCGCCCTGGCGGCCCAATACCTTGAGCCAGTCGCGGCGCAATTGCTCGGCGGGCAGGCTGCCGTCGTAGCGCCGCAAAAAAACCTCGATGTCGTCGGCCGAGCGGTCGTCCAGGCGCAGCCGCAACTGGTAATAGCGCACCCAGGGCTCCAGCACATGCCCCTCGGCGGCCTTGGCCGCGGCCACCAGCTTTTTCTCGTCGCCGGCGCGGAAGGCGTCGCGCGCCGCCAGCACCGCGGCATCGGGTTGGGCCGGCTGGGCCTCGGAAGACTTTGCGACGCGCCCGGATTTTGCCCCGTGTCCCTGGGCAGTCACGGCCGGACTGGCGCATGCCAAAGCGATGCCTGCGGCGAGCAGGGCCGCTCGAGGCAATCCGGCCAGCGTTACCATGGAAGAACAAGTCTTCATAAACTTGTTTAAGAATACCACCACAAATCTTTATTTCAATTGAGATTAGGCAGCAAATTGGACCGTACTTCTACCCCTGCCGGGTCCGACCCGCACGACGCCTGGCGCAAGACCACCCGCCGGGGGCTGCTAGTACAACGCATGGCGCTCGATAAAGAAACGCTGATCGCGCGCCAAATGCGTATCGAATCACACCTGGCGCGCGGTTTTCCGGGCCTGTTTCGCGCCGAAGGACGCCCCGCGCCCGTGGTCGCCGTGTATTGGCCTCATCGCAACGAATTCGACACGCTGCCCTTCGCCGACCGGCTGCGCGCCAGCGGCGCGCTGACCGCGCTGCCGGTGGTCGACAGGCCCGACGCGCCGCTGGGCTTCCGCGAATGGCACCCGGGCGTCACCTTGAAGCCGGGGCACGGCGGCATTCCCTACCCGGCCTCGGGCGGGCCCGAGGTCACGCCCTCGGTGCTGCTCATCCCCGTCGTGGGCTTCGACGCCCAGGGCTTTCGCCTGGGTTACGGCGGAGGGTTCTTTGACCGCACTCTGGCCGCCATGAAGCCCCGTCCCATAGCAATCGGTATCGGCTACGAGGAATCCAAACTGGAGAGCATCCGACCGCAGCCGCACGACATCCCCATGGACTACGTGGTGACCGAAGCGGGAATTTACCGGCGCGACAGCGCCGGGCCAACGGGAGAAGGAATTTTGGTCTTCCTGGGTGCGCCGCCCGAAGGCGAACCCTCGGCCCTCAGTTCACCTGTCTGTTATGCGGGCGAACTCGATCCCGCCTACTTCGGTGAAGCCAGGAATCAGCCGAGGAATAAACCGTAGGCGGGATTGCCGGTCTCGTCCTCAAACGGATAACCGAGCGTTTTCAAAAACTGCCTGAACGCCGGCATTTCGCGCTTGGGCACCTGCATGCCCACCAAGACGCGCCCCGAATCCCCCCCTAAATTCCGGTAGTGGAACAGGCTGATGTTCCAGTTCGAGCCCATGGTGTCGAGGAACTTCATGAGCGCGCCCGGCCGCTCGGGAAACTCGAAGCGGTACACCAGCTCGCCGATTTCGCCGTGGGCATACTTCTTTCGCACCTCCGAGGGCGCATGCCCGCCCACCAGGTGCCGCAAGTGCAGCTTGGCCATTTCGCTGTGCGACAGGTCGAGGGCCCTGAAGCCCTCGCGGCGCAGCTTGGCGACGATGCGCGCGGTTTCGGCCGAGTCGTGGATTTCCATGCCGGCGAACACATGCGCCTCGGCCGTGTCGGCCATGCGGTAGTTGAACTCGGTGATGTTGCGCGTGCCGATGGCGGCGCAGAAGCGGCGGAAGCTGCCCGGCTTCTCGGGAATGGTGACGGCCAGGATGGCCTCGCGGTGCTCGCCCACCTCGGCGCGCTCGGCCACGAAGCGCAGCCGGTCGAAATTGGTGTTGGCGCCCGAGGCGACGGCGACGAGGGTGGCGTCGCGCAGGCCGGTGCGCTCCACGTAGGCCTTGGCGCCGGCAACGGACAGCGCGCCCGCCGGCTCGAGAATGGAGCGCGTGTCCTCGAACACGTCCTTCATGGCGGCGCAGGTGGCGTCGGTGTCGACCAGGATGATCTCATCCACCAGCTCGCGGCACAGGCGAAAAGTCTCGACCCCCACCTGCTTCACCGCCACACCGTCGGCGAAGAGGCCCACGTGATCGAGCACCACGCGCCGCCCGGCCTTGACCGAGCGTTCCATGGCATCCGAATCGGTGGGCTGCACGCCGATGACCTTGATGTGGGGATGCAGTCGCTTGACGTAGGAAGCGATGCCCGAAATCAGCCCGCCGCCGCCGATGGCGGCGAAAATGGCGTGGATGGGCCGGCTGCTCTGGCGCAACACCTCCAGGGCGATGGTGCCCTGGCCGGCGATGACGTCGGGATCGTCGTACGGGTGCACGTAGGTGAGGCCGCGGCGCTTCTCGATTTTGCGCGCCTCGACGGACGCATCGGAATAGGATTCGCCGACCAGGACGACCTCGGCGCCGCGCGAGGCCACCGCGTTGACCTTGATCTTGGGCGTGGTGGTGGGCATGACGATCACGGCGCGGCAGCCGAGACGCTGCGCCGCGAGGGCCACGCCCTGGGCATGATTGCCGGCCGAGGCGCAAATAACGCCGCGTTTCAGCGCCGCCGAAGAGAGCTGCGCCATCTTGTTGTACGCACCACGCAGCTTGAAGGAAAACACGGGCTGCATGTCCTCGCGCTTGAGCAGCAGGGTGTTATTCAGCCTGCGCGAAAGGTTGGGAGCCACGTCGAGGGGCGATTCGATGCACACGTCGTAGACGCGGGCACGCAGGATACGTTCTAGATAGTCGTTTTTCATCACGGAAGACTTAAGACTTGTTTCTAGTTGTTGGCTTTGCTTAGATTTTACGCACATTCGCAGGCGTACCGATGCACAGATGGCCTCCTCTGGTAAGCTATAGCTGGCCTTCCCCTCTCCCTCGGTCCCTCTCCCCAAGGGAGAGGGAAGCAAATCCCGGGAGACTAGCCCCCTCTCCCATTGGGAGAGGGCTGGGGAGAGGGTTACGTGAAAGCCACAGACAAAGAAAATGGCTACCAGCGCCAAACCTAGAAGAAAACTCAAGCCTGTTTGGGAGCGCGGCTACTACTCCCACAGCTACTGGGCCGGCAAGAACAAGGTCGGCACCGTCAAGCTCGGCCCCAAGGACGAGTGGGACGGCGTCTATCGCTGGGAAGCCGGCAACCACACCGGCGAGGCCGCCACGCTGGAGGCCGCCAAGCGCGCCGTGGAGCAGGCGGTGGACTTCGGCGCCAGCCAGATGGGGCTGTTCTAGCACGTCCTGTTCCCTCCACCCGAGCACAGGTCTTGTCTGATTTCCATGTTGTGGTGATCGGCTGCGGCTTCGGCGGCCTGGAGGCCACGCGCGTGCTGGCGGGCAAGCGCGGAGTCAGGGTCACGCTCATCGACCGCTGCAACCACCACCTGTTCCAGCCCCTGCTGTACCAAGTGGCCACGGCGGGGCTGGCCAGCACCTCCATCGCCGCGCCCATCCGCTACATGTTCCGCAACGACAAGAACGTCACCGTGCTCATGGGCGAGGTGGCGCGCATCGACGCCGCGGCGCGGCGCGTGGTGTTCGACGACGGTTGGGAGACCGGCTACGACGCGCTCATCCTGGCTGCGGGCAGCACGCATTCCTATTTCGGGCACGACGACTGGGCGCAACACGCTCCGGGATTGAAGACCCTGGACGATGCGCTGAAGATGCGCCGCGAACTGCTGCTCGCCTTCGAGGAGGCCGAACGCTCGGACAGCGATGCCGAGCGGCGCCTGCTCACGCACTTCGTGGTGGTGGGCGCCGGGCCCACGGGCGTGGAAATGGCCGGCACCCTGGCCGAGATCGCCCGCAACACCCTGGCCGGCGAGTTCCGGCATTTCAATCCGGTCGAAGCCCGCGTTACGCTGCTGGACGGCGGCGACCGCGTGCTGCCCGCGTTTCCCGGCGAGTTGTCGGAGAAGGCGCTGCTGCAATTGCAGCGCCTGGGCGTGGAAGTGCGGCTCAAGGCGCGCGTGACCAGCATCGACGCCGAAGGCGTCGACATCGAGGGCCCACAGGGCCGCGAACGCCTGGACTCGCGCACGGTGATCTGGGCCGCGGGCGTGAAAGCCGTGCCGCTCACCGCCACGCTGGGCGTGCCCGTGGACCGCGGCGGGCGCATTCCAGTCAACGCCGACCTCAGCGTGCCCGGCCATCCCGAGGTGTTCGCGGTAGGCGACCTCGCCGCCGCGCAAAGCCGCGCCCAGCCCGTGCCCGGCGTCAGTCCCGCCGCCAAGCAAATGGGGCGCTGCGCTGCGCGCAACATCCTCGCGCGCCTGGCCGGCAAGCCCACGCGCGAGTTCGTGTACATCGACTACGGTTCGCTCGCCACCATCGGGCGCAAGTCGGCCGTGGCGCTGCTCGGGCCGGTGAAGCTGTGGGGGCTGCCGGCGTGGCTGCTGTGGCTGTTCGCGCACATTTACTTTCTCATCGGTTTTCGCAACCGCATCGTGGTGATGCTGGACTGGGCCTGGGCGTATTTCTCCTTCGCGCGCTACGCCCGCATCATCCTCGGAAGGCACGAGGCGCCGTAACAGGCCATGCCCTGGGCCGCCTGCCCTGAAGCCGGGTCAGTCAGGTTCCGACCACTGCCACCGCGATCCGGGGCCGGGACCAATGGTCATCGCCGACGCCATGCGAACCTGGCCAAGTTCGCGCTCCGGGAGAGAGCGCAGTATTTCCAGCGATTTAATCTGAACCAAACGGCTCTCGGCATCGGAGGCTGCATCGCCGGCGCCCTCGCGCACGTACTCGATGATGCTGTCGACGACCCGGGTGTGTTCTTCCGAATACAAATTCAG